>JAEUJR010000657.1 GCA_016793585.1 Archangium sp. | reverse complement strand
GCCGCCGTCGTCATCGACGTCAGCTCACGGCACGTCACCGTGCGCGTCTGCATGCCCGGGCCGCACACCGTCGAGCAGGTGCTGAACGCGCTCGTCACCCACTGGTAGTTGCATGCCTGGGTCGCGCACGCCTGCGACGTCGCCGGCTTCGCTCCTGCGCCCGCGCAGAGGGCATCACCAACGGGCGTCATCGACGACTGCTCCACGCACGTCACCGAGCGCGTCTGCGTTCCACCGCCGCAGGTCGCGGAGCACGTGCCGAACGGCGTGCTCACCCACTGGTAGTTGCACGCCTGGGTACCGCACGTCTGGCTCGTCGGTGGCTTTGGGCCGCTCCCGCTGCACAGCCCATCGGCCACCACCGTCGACGAGCTCTGGTCGAAGCACACGACCGTGCGCGTCTGCGTGCCGCCTCCGCAGAGCGCCGAGCAGGTGCCGAACGCGCCCGACTGCCACACGTACGAGGGGCACGCCTGGGTGTTGCAGCTTTGAGACGTCGCAGGCTTCGCGCCAGCGCACGACGCGTCAGGTGCGAGCCGGTTCAAGTTGTCGAGGCACACCACCCTGCGCGTCTGCGTGCCTCCACCACACGTCGCCGAGCAGGTGCCGAACGGCCCCGTCTGGAACGAGAACGTGCGCACCGGGTCGATGGTGTTGCTGGGCACGCACGCTTGATTCACGCACTGGCTGGTCGCCCCGCAGCTGACTCCGTTCGCCACGAGGACGCTGCCCGGTGAGGCGGCGAACGATGTACAAGAATTGGGGTTGTTGTTCGTTCCGCAATACAGAACATTGCAGAAGTTGCCGCTATTGAGCGAGGCCTGCAACGCGCAGGCGGTCACGCCGGTGACGGAGAAGTTCGAGGCGACGTCACGGCACTGGTCGAGGTGGCTGAGGCACTGCCCGAGGTAGCACTTGCCTCCGGTGGGCGAGTTGCCGTCGTTGCAGGTGGTGCCGGCCGTGACGCTGAGCGAGGGCGGGCAGTACGGGCTGAGTGTGTTGCAGGTCGCGCCCTGGTCACAGGCGCTCACGGCGGCGCGGCAGGTGCGGGCCGTCGTCGCGAGCTGGCAGGCGTCGCAACACCCGTCGAGCGTCGCGCAGGTGGCGCCGGCGACCAGCTGACACGTCGCGCCGTTGCAACAGGGGTCGTTCACCGTGCAGTTCGTGTCTCCACAGTCGCAGCGCTCGCCAGCTTGAACGATGCCGTCACCGCAGCGGGGCGCCACGAAGGTGGTGGGCAGGTTGTCGAGGCAGGTCTGCTGCGAAGTCGAGAGCCAGGCCGCGAAGTTCGCCTGGCTGCAGGAGGAGAAAGTCGTCGGCTGCGTGCCGCAGTTCGAGCACGCCACCGCCGCCATGATGTACGCCGCGTTGTCGCAGGCCGTACCAGCCGCGCCCGTGTCGTGCTGCATGCCCAGGTTGTGGCCCAGCTCGTGCGCCAGCGTGTTGCCGTGAACCGCCGTGTTGTTGAAGGTGTGCTGCGTGACGGTGCCGCTGTCGGTGCCGCACATGGTGCCCACGCCCGCCAGCCCGATGGTCGAGCCGTCGAAGTCGAGCGCCGTGAGCAACGAGCGCGAGTCGCCGCTCAGCGCCAGCGGCGAGCCCGAGGTGTTGAGCCACGTCTTGAAGTTGGCCAGCAGCGCCGACGAGTTGGTCGTCGAAGTGAAGGGCATCGACGTCGAGAAGATGACGACGCTCTTCACGGTGAGGGCCATGACGGGGTTGAGCGCGCCGCGGCGGTAGTCGGAGTCGGCGACGTTGGCGATCTCGAGCACGCGCTGCTGGGTGTTGACGCCGTTCGCAGTGGCGAACGTGGTGTCGGCGAAGGCGGCGAGCTCGAGGTACTTCGTCGGAGGCAGCAGCGCCGCGCGGGTGACCCCCGCTGGCACGGGCTTTCGCGTGACGGCCGAGCGCACCGGCGCTTGCGGCTCGCGCACCGCGGGACGAACGAGCACTTCGTCGGGGGTCGCGCCGGGCTCCACCGACCAGGCGACGCCGTCGAGCACCACGATGCCACGCAGCCCGTCACAGGTGCTGAGCGCAGCCCACGAGTTCTGAGTGGGCGCTCCGGAGCGAGGCCGCACGTCGCCGTCGTAGAAGCAGTCGGTGCGCACCGCGCGCTCGGTCACCTGTTCGCCGTCGACCACCAGCACCTTGAAGTCGGGGCTGACGAGCTCGGTCTTGCGGGTGAGGTCGAGCGACACCGCCGTGCCACCGCCGTCGAGCTCGAGCAGCAGCCGCGTCGTGCCGAGGCTCGTGAGCGGTGCTGGCGGCGTCAGCGGCTCGAGGTGCGATGGGCTACAGGCAGCGACGACGAGGCAGAACGCGA
>JAEUJR010000641.1 GCA_016793585.1 Archangium sp. | reverse complement strand
GGCGCTCACCGACTCGCTCGCCGATCTCGATCGCCCGTACCGCGGCCAGAAGTACCCGCCGAAGCGCAGCGGGCTCAACGAGCGGCCGAACACGGCGGTCAACTGCAAGGAGCGCTCGCGCCCCGATCTCTTCGCGCAGGCCCAGTCTCGTATGGATCTCGCGCGGCTCGCCTCCACCGTTCAGAACGAATACGCGAACTACAAGACGTGGCTGTTCGCGCGCGGGCTCGAGTGCGCGCAGCAGGTGAGGAGCAGCAAGGTCGACACGACGCGCGTGTCGATGGCGCTCGATGCGCCGGGAGCCGGAGGTGGCACCGCTGGTGGGGCTGCGAGCGCGACGAAAGGCGCCGGCGGCGGGGCGGCGGGCGTCGTTGCTGCGGCCTCCACACCTGGCAAGGCCGGAGCGCTCGTCGTCGCCAATTCGACGCTCGCCGCAGGGGGTGGAAGCGCGGCCCCGGGGTCGACCACGACTGCCTCGGCCGCAGGCGGCACCGCGACTCCCGGAACGACGACGACCGTCACCGCGACGCCCAACCCGGCGCCTGGCACCACCGCCGCGACAGTGACCTCGCCGAATGGAACGACGGCCACTGCGAACGGCTCGACGAACCCGCCGACCGGCACCACAACGACGGCCACGAACGGTTCCACGATTCCGCCGAGCGCTACCACGTCGCCAACCGCAACGACGGCCACTGCGAACGGCTCCACGAATTCGCCGAGCGGCACGTCGCAGGGAGGAACGACGGCCACTGCGACCGGCTCCGCGAATCCACCGACGGGTGCGACGTCGCCAGGCGGAACGACGGCCCCTGCGAGCGGCTCAGCGAATCCACCGACGGGGGCGTTGGTCGGCGCCCCGACGGCAGCCGCGGCCAGCAGCGCCACCGAGACCATGCTCGAGACCTGGCGAGGGCTCGCCACTCAGCGCGCGAAGATGGAGCTCGATCGTGACTACACCCTCGGCTTCCTCGCCTCCCGTGAGCTGCGTGACTGCCGCTGCCAGCGCTCGAGTCCCGCCGGCATCGTCAGCCGCCTCGAGACGCAAGAGAGCGTCGCGCAGCTCGAGGCCGATCATGCCCGCGCCGTCGCCTGCGAGCGGTGTCTGCAGACCGCGTTTGCCGCCTGGCGCAGCCGCATCTCGAAGCAGTGTTCGCTGATGAACGAGCTGAGCCAGTACGAGCTCGAAGTGCTGCAGCGCTCCGATGATGGCAACGGGCTGCCGCCGCGCTGCTGGCAAGACGTGGTGTCGAAGCGTGGCCTCGATGGTGGCGTGCTGCTGGCGGTGACTCCCAACACGGCGAAGCCCGCTCCGACGACCACGACGGTGACGATTCCGATGGTGAGCCCCGATGCTGGGAGCAAGCTCGCGACCGTGACGGCGCAGCCCACCGGCGTGCCCCGCTTCGAGCCGACCAGCCCGCTGGCCGACGGCTTCTTCCGGCCCAGCGAACCCGCGCCCATGCCGCTGCGTGAAGATGGCCGCCTCTACGTTCGCGTCTTCATGAGTTCGACTTGCGCTGCCGACGTGCTGCCGGGCCCGCTGCTCGCGCGCACGGGCGATCTGCTGCTCATTCCGTATGGCGCCAAGCAGCTCTCGCTCCGCAGCCCGTGTGGTGGGCTCGCCGAGGTGTACTGGGGCCGTGAGCCGACGCCGCGCGTGTCAGAGGTGTTCGGCCGCAACCAACCGCTCCACCTTCAGTTCAAAGCCCAGTGAGCATGAAGAACGTCCCCGGAAAGCTCGTGAAGGGCGTGTTCCAGCGGGCGCTGTTCCCCGATCTCTCGGCTGATCTGATCACCGCCCTCGCTGGCGCCGGCCTCGATCTGTCGTCGCCGCTCCACGAGCACTATCCAAAGCCGGTCTGGTACCGCTCCATCGAGCTCACCGCCGACTCGTTGTTCGCCGAGAAGGCGCAGGCCCAACGGCTTCGTCACCTCGGGCGCCACGTGATCGTCTCGCTCGACGATCGAAAGCTCGTGAAGGGGCCGTGGCTGTCGATGGCGAAGTTGATGGGGCCGCGCCGGGCGCTGAAGCAGGCCGCCGAGATGGGCGCGCAGTACAGCCCGATTCACCTCGACGTGAAGGAGCGCGGCTCGAAGGAGCTGCAGGTCACCGTCGAAGAAGATCAGCAGCCCGAGTTCCTCGCGGGCCTGCTCGAGGGGCTGGTCTCGATCCTCGGCGGGAAGTCGGCGCACGTGAAGGTCGAGTCGGCGGCGAACGGCCACGCGGTGATGGCGGCGACCTGGCGGTGACCATGGGTGCGCTGTTTCCCGTGCTCGAGGCGGCTGACGAGCGTGTGGTGCTTCGGGTCGCAGACGAGGCGCTAACCGCGAAACAGGTTCGCGCCCGTTGCGTGGCGCACGCGACAAGGCTCGCGCAGGCGGGGGCTCGGCCTGGCGATCACGTCGGCGTGTGGACCCAGCCGTCGCTCGACACCTGTGTGGCGCTGATCGCGAACGCAGCGAGCGGCTTCGTGACGGTGCCGATCGACCCGAAACTCGGAGCGCGTGAACTCGCGCACATCGCGAACGACGCGAAGCCCGTGGTCACGATCGCGGCCGACGTCGAGGCGGTCAGAGAGAAACTCGCCGGCGTTCCGGTGTTGCGCGCGGTGCAGTCTGGAGCCGACGGCGCGGTCTCGTGGCGGCAGGCAGATTCTGCGCCGCTGCTCGTGCTCTACACCTCGGGCACGACAGGGCTCCCGAAGGGCGCGCTCCTCTCGGCGTCGGCCGTCGCGTTCGACCTCGATGGCCTCGCCGCGGCCTGGTCGTGGACGAAGGACGACACGATCGTTCACGCGCTGCCGCTGTTCCACGTGCATGGGTTGGTGCTCGGGCTCTTTGGCGCACTTCGCCGTGGCGGTGCCCTGCACTGGTTCCCGAAGTTCGAGCCCGTCGCGCTGGCGAATGCGCTCGGTGCGCGGCGCTCGGTCTTCTTCGCGGTGCCGACGATGTACCACCGGCTCTCGGAGGCGGCCGCGAGCGACCAGACGATCGTCGAAGGCCTGCGCGCGGCGCGATTGCTGGTGAGTGGATCGGCCGCGTTGCCGCAACGCGATCAGGCCCGCATCGAACAGCTCACCGGTCAGCGTGTCATCGAGCGGTACGGCCTCACCGAGACGCTGATCAACACGGCGGTTCGCGCGGGCTCCGCGTTTCCTCCTGGCTCGGTCGGCCAGCCTGTCGACGGCGTAGAAGTGAAGCTGGTCGACGACTCGCGCGCTCCCGTCGCCGCTGGCGCGATGGGCGAGCTCGCCGTGCGCGGGCCGAACGTCTTCCTCGGCTACCTGAACCGGCCAGAGGCGACCGCGGCGGTGCTCGACGCCGATGGGTGGTTCTTCACGGGCGATCTCGGCACGATGGATGCTGACGGTCACGTGCGCATCGTCGGCCGGCGCGCGACCGATCTGATCAAATGTGGTGGGTACAAGGTCGGCGCCGGCGAGGTCGAAGCGGCCCTGCTCGAGCACCCGCTCGTTCGTGAAGCCGCCGTCGTTGGCCGGCCCGACCCCGATCTCGGAGAGCGCATCGTCGCTTTCGTCGTGACCTCGGCGCCCGTCGAGCCGAAGGCGCTGGAGGATCACGTCGCCGCGCTCGCGTCTCCGCACAAACGCCCGCGGGAGGTGCACCTCGTGGCCGAGCTACCGCGCAACGCGATGGGCAAGGTCGTCAAGAGCCGCCTGCCGTAGCGCCGGCCTTGGAGTTCAGTCTGCGAGGTTCGGGTGTTCGTCCCACCACGCGCCCAGACGCTCTGCGGCCGCGAAGAAGAGCAGCTCGTGCCCGGGGTCGTGTGCCGCCGCGTCGAGACAGGCGCGCGTGTACTTCACGAGGTGGGCGTCATGGTGAAGGGCGGCGCGAACGACGAGCGCCCGAAGCGCCGCGGCGCGGCTGGGTGAGCCCGGTGCGAACCGATCGATGAGGGCTCTCGTCGGCTGCCAGTCGCGAGACAACGTCACCCGGCCTGAGGTTGCCCTGAACGCGAGCACGTGCGTCGCGGCGACGACATGGGCCGCTCCCACCTCGGCCATCACGTCTGCGTTCTCGAGCACCGCGAGGGGCAGGGTGAGGCAGTGCGTCCAGATGTACGGCGCGCTCTCGGGGTCGTCTTCGAGCATCGACTGCGCGGCGACGCGAAGCAGCGACCGTCGAACGGTCTCGGTCGGCAGGCGCTCGACGCCGGCGAGCATCGACGTCACGAGCGGCTGCACCCCGCGCAGCCGTGGGGCGATGGAGAAGCTGTCGACGGGAACGTGGGGCGTTGCGCCGAGCCGCGCCTCGAGCGTCTGTGCACTCAGCACTGCGTCGGAGTCGAGCCGGGTCATCACGGTGCCGCGCTCCTTCGAGAGGGTGTGCATGGGCGCGCGGAGCAGGTCAGGCACCCCTTCGAGGCGATCGTTTACCCGAGGCAACTCGGCGAACAGAATCGGAGCGTGCGCCGCGAGGCCGACCCGATCGACGACGAGCGGCAGCAGCAGGCGCCGGAGCGTCTTCACGTCGTGCCGCGCCGCGAGCCACAGCACGGCCGAGTCGACGAGCCCCGAGTTCCCCTCGTCGAGGCCCCGCTGCAGCGCCCGGGTCGCGTGGCCCGCCTCTTCGAACTCGAGCGGGGCAGGGGTCGCCGCTGGCCTGAAGTCGCGCTGGTAGCGGTCTGCGATGGCGGCGATGCGGCGACGGGCCGCCCCCCGGTGCGCCTCGGGCACCAGCGGGAGCAGGGCCGCTCTCGCGAGCAGCTCGAGGGGCGCGTGAATGAGAAACGACGACTCCACCTCGCTCGGCACGAGCTGGCGGGCGGTGTGGGCGACGAGGCTGGAGTCATCGAGGGTCTGGACGTCGAGTGGGTTCATGCGGACAATGTGCAAGTTGAAGTGAACTTGAGGTCAAGCGAATCGCCATGCCCGTCACGCTCTTGTCCATCGGTCAGGTCGCGCGCCGCTCGGGCGTCGCGGCGTCGGCCCTTCGGTTCTACGAGTCGCAGGGCCTCATCTGGTCGACCCGGCTGCCGGGGAAACAGCGCCGCTTCACCTCCGACATGCTCCGCCGAATCGCGTTCATCGCCGCCGCCCAGCGGGTCGGGCTCTCGCTGGCGAACATCAGAGACGCGCTCGCCACGCTGCCGGCCAATCGCACGCCTACGAAGGCCGACTGGGAGGCGCTGTCGCGCTCGTGGCGGCCGTTGCTCGACGCGCGCATCGACGAGCTGCAGCGGCTCCGCTCGCAGCTGGGGTCGTGCATTCAGTGCGGGTGCCTCTCGCTGAAGGCCTGCGGGCTGTTCAACCCCGGTGACCGCGCCGCGTCAGAGGGCCCGGGCGCGAGGCGGCTGGCGCCTCGAACTCCGTGACGAGCGTCGACGCGAAGAATCCCATGAATGTCCGGTGGGGCTGACTGCACTCACGCGCACACACGACGTCGGCGAGCACTGGGAGGGCCGGCCGCCGCGTCGCGTGAAGGGGACAAACACATGACGAGGCGAGAGGCGTGTCCGCGCAAGGCGGCGCATGGAGTGGTGTGGTCTGTCGTGATGCTGGGGCTGCTGGTCGGCTGTGCTGACGCGGGCCCGCGGTTGCAACTGCAGGTGCCACGGTCGCCGCGCACGACGTCGGCGCTCGGCGCAGGTTCGACGAGCAGCGTGCCCGCGAACGCGCAGTTCGACGCGCCGGTCATCGACCCCCAGACCTGGAACGGAGCACCGGTCGGAACTGGCACCTTCACGGCGGCGCTCACGCCCACCACCAGCGGAGGCCCTTCGAGCGTCGCCTTCTCCGACCCATCGACGACCGATCGCTACGTCATCATCGGCAACTTCACCTCGCCGACTGGCGACGGCCTGGCCCTCATCACCGACTCCCCCTGGGTCGTCGGCGCAAACGCGTTGAACGGGACCACGAAGACCGCCGTCATCTTCGACTCCGCGTCGGGCAACGTCACCGCCATCGCCCGCACTGGCACCGTCACGCTGACGGCCGCTGGTGGTGCGCTCGGGCAGCGCGTGACCGGCACGCTCTCTGCCAGCTTCGTTCCGTACACCTCGACGCCGCCGGGTTGCGTGGTCGACGCCGATTGCTCGTCGGGTGAAGTCTGCGCCTCGGGCCAGTGCGTTCGCCCGACGCCTCCGGCCTGCACCTCGCACTCCCAGTGCCCGGCGGGTCAGCTCTGCAACGCGGGAGTCTGCGTCTCGCCTCAGCCTCAAGACGCCGGCCCCGCTCCCGCGTGTGTCACCGATCGCGACTGCGGTGCAGGCCAGCAGTGCCTCTCGGGGCAGTGTGTGGCTCCCCCCGGTTGTACCTCGAACGCGCAGTGCGCAGTGGGTGAGCAGTGCCTCGCGGGGCAGTGCGTTCCCGTCTCCAGCGGCTGCACCTCGAGCGCCCAGTGCCCGCGCGGCCTCGTCTGCCAGACCGGAGCCTGCGTCTCGGTCGGCCCCGTCTCGTGTTCGCCCAAGCAGGGCACCGGCGCTTACTCGGGCTCGTATGGCTCGCTCACCTGCTCGGCGCTCGGCAGCGGCGCGGTCTCGCTCTCGACCGCTGGCGCCGCCATCGACGAAGACAACGGCCAGCTCGCCCTCTTCATCGTCGACCCGAACACGCAGCGTGACGGGCTCGTCATCGAGCTCAACGCCTGCCCCTCGGCCGCCGGGGCGACCAACACCCTCTCGGCGACGCTCTACTCGAGCCAGACGACGGCGCAGGGCGTGGTGTTGTCAGCCATGGTGCCCGGCACCGCGACCATCACCTGGACGCAGGTGGGCGCGACGCTCGCTGGGTCGCTCAGCGTCTCCTTCGTCAGCGGCGGCACCGTGAGCGGCACCTTCACCGTGCAGTGATGCCAGCGGTGCTCGAGCCGGGACTCCTTCGGGCGTCCCGGCTCGTTCCTTTCTGGGCGCCCGTCACTTCACGTATTCGACGTGCGAGGCCCCCGAGGTCTCGAGCTGAGCGGCCGTCGGGTTGCCGAAGACGCTGACCGAGGTGCCACCCGAGGCCGTGCCAGTGATGCCGCCGCTCACCGTCACCTTCGCGGCGCACCCTCCGCTCGCGTCGAGCACGACCGCCTTCGTCGCCAGCGCCTTTCCATCGAAGCTGACGCCACCGCTCAGATCGGCGACCAGCTTCGTGGCGCGCCCCGAGAGCTTCGTCGTCACGCCGCCCGAGCCGTCGAATACCAGCGTCTCGACGTCGAGCTGGGCCTTCACGCTGCCGCCTCCAGACGCGTCGACCGAGAAGTCCTTCGCGGCCACGTCCGTCACCGTGGCCGTCACGCCACCACTCGTCACCAGCTTCGAGAGCGTCGGCACCGAGACGCGGGCGATGACGTGGCCAGACGACAGGCTGAAGCCCTTGCGCTCGATGACGAGCCGGCCCTTCGTGACGGTCACCGACAACTTCTTGAGGTCGGCCTCGTCGCCCTCGAGCGTCACCGCCGGCTTTCCCTTCGTCACCACCAGCTCGAGGCCACCCGAGACCTCGAGCTCCGAGAACTCGCCGACCTCACGAACGTCGGTCGACTGCCCGGCAACCGCGAGGGAAGACACCACCAGCGAAACGGTCAGGAGCCATGAGCGCATGCGCCCCGTGACGAAGGGCTCACGCAGCGATTGCGGCGCATTCGTTCGGGTGATGCGCGAAACATCAATCCCCTTGCGGGCGCGGCCCTTTCCCGACAGAGGAACGCGCATGAGCCCGGAAGCCGCCGCGATCTCCCGTGTCCAGAAGGCCATCGCCGAGATCCGAAAAGGCCGCATCGTCGTCGTCACCGACGACGAAGGTCGCGAGAACGAAGGCGATCTCGTCATGGCCGCCGACAAGGTCACCCCGTCGGCCATCACCTTCATGGCCCGCGAAGGGCGCGGGCTCATCTGCCTGTCGCTCACGGAAGATCAGGTTCGCCAGCTGAACCTGCCGCTGATGGCGACCGACAACACCTCGCCGTTCCAGACGGCCTTCACCGTCAGCATCGAGGCCGCGCAGGGCGTCACCAGCGGCATCTCGGCCGCCGACCGGGCCCACACCATCAAGACCGCGATTCGGCCCGACGTGAAGCCGGCCGATCTCTCTCGCCCCGGCCACGTGTTTCCCCTGCGGGCGCGCAATGGCGGCGTGCTCGTGCGCCCCGGCCACACCGAGGTCAGCGTCGATCTCTCGCGGCTCGCCGGCCTCACGCCCGCGGGCGTCATCTGCGAAGTGATGAACGACGACGGCACCATGGCGCGCCGCCCCGACCTCGAGCGCTTCGCGAAGAAGCACGGGCTGCTGCTGCTCTCGGTGGCCGACGTCATCGCCTATCGCCTGAGCAACGAGCGCCTGGTGCGCCGCATCGGAGAGACCTCGGTCACCCGCGAGCCCTGGGGTGACTTCCGCGCGTACGCGTACTCGACCGACGTCGACCCGACCGTGCACCTCGCGCTGGTGAAGGGCGACATCAGCGGCAAGCGGCCGATCATCACGCGCATTCACCGCACGACGCTGCTCGGCGACGTGATGGATGCGTGCACCGGAGAGAGCTCGCTGCAGCAGGCGTTTCGGCGCATCTCGGTCGAAGGCCGCGGCGTCATCGTCGTGCTGCAGAAGCACGTGTCGGGCCTCGACGCGCTCGCCGTGAAGCCCGCCAGCAACGAGCAGCAGGTGCCTGGCAAGGCTGGTCACACGCGCCTTCAGGAGTTCGGCGTGGGCGCCCAGATCCTCCAGGACCTCGGCGTTCAGCGCCTGCGGCTCTTGACCAACACCGCCAACACCATCGTCGGCGTCGAGCGCTACGGCCTCGAGGTCGTCGAGCAGCTCCCGCTCGCCGTTCCCGCTCCGGCGCCGCGTCGCAAGCCCGGTAGCTCCACGCGTCGTTCATCGGTAGGGTGAGAAAACACATGCCTCGCTTCTTCGAAGGAAACCTCGTCTCGCCGAAGGGCCGCTTCGCCATCTGCGTGAGCCGCTTCAACGGCTTC
>JAEUJR010000639.1 GCA_016793585.1 Archangium sp. | reverse complement strand
CTCGGTGCTCATGGGCCCCTCGTGCCTAGCACCACGCACGACCCCTGTCGGGAATCTCCCGCTCGTGGCGCCTCGATGAAATGATGCGCCCGGCACCGGTCGATGACCCCCTCCTCGGAACAACGCTTTGGCCGGTACCGTCTGCTCGAGCCCCTTGGTGCTGGTGGCATGGCCGAGGTCTGGCGCGCGCGGCTCGACGACAACCGCGGCTTCGTTCGCGACGTCGTCATCAAGCGCATTCGCAAGGCGATGGTGGCGAACGCCGACTTCGCCCAGCTCTTCGCGCGCGAGGCCCGGCTCTCGGCCCGGCTGCACCACAGCAACATCGTGCAGGTCTTCGAGTACGGCGAGATCGAGGGCGAGCCCTACCTCGCGATGGAGTTCGTCTCGGGCACCGACCTGCACCGCCTGATGCGCGCCGTGCGGGGCCCGTTGCCGTTCGGCCTCGTCGCCTTCATCGGCCGCGAGGTGGGCCGCGCGCTGCAGTACGCGCACGACGCGCGCGACGACGGCGGCGCCCTCGTGCACCTCGTGCATCGCGACATCAGCCCTTCGAACGTGATGGTCGGCTTCGACGGCTCGGTGAAGCTCTTCGACTTCGGCATCGCGCGCACGTCGAACGAGGCGCCCATCACGCAGACGGGCAACTTCCGCGGCAAGGTTGGCTACACCGCGCCCGAGGTCGTCGACGGCCAGGCGCACGACGCGCGGTCAGACCTCTTCGGGGTCGGCGTGATGCTCTACGAGCTGCTCACGGGGAAGCGGCTCTTCAGCAGCAGCAGCGACGCGGCGACGTTGAAGCTCGTGCACGCCGCCGAGGTGCCGTTGCTCTCGACCGTCGTCCCCGAGGCTCCCGTCGCGCTCGAGCGCATCGTGCACCGCCTGCTCGCCCGCCTGCCGGGCGACCGGTACGAGAGCGCCGCCGAGTTCGTCGCGGCCATCGACGGCGTGGTGCACGAACTGTCGACGGGCCCACAGCAGCTCGCCGACTTTCTCAAGCGGCACTATCAGCCGGCTCCGGCCACCGTCTCGAGACCGGTGCTGCCGCCCGTGTCGTCTTCGGCCGAGACCGGCGCCGTGCACGTGCTCGTCGAAGAGCCCCCGCTCGCTTCATCGCGACGGTGGGTGGCCGGGGCCGCGCTCGGAGTCGTCGCGCTCGGGCTCGGCGCCGCCTTCGCCTTTCGGCCGCGCGCTGCCGAGGCACCAACCCCTCCTGCGGTCGTCGCGCCCGTCGCTCAGCCCGTCGTCGCGCCCCCACCGCCGCAGCCCGTGATGGCGAAGGTGCTGATCACCTCGACGCCGGCTTCAGCGAACGTCTCCATCGATGGGGGCACGAGAGGTGTGACGCCGCTCGCGCTCGAGCTGAACGACGCCGAGCTTCCCGTGCTCCTGCGTCTCGAGCACGCCGGCTTCGAACCCGCGGTCGTCACCGTCACCCGCGGCCAGGCAACCGTCGACGCGAGCCTGAAGCCGAAAGTGCGCCCGCCACCGACGAAGCGAAAGAGTGGGAAGGGCGCCCGCAAGGCCGTGCCCGACATCGAGGGTGGCCAGGTCGTCGACCCGTTTCAGTGAGCAGGGAAGGGGCTCGACCTGTGGTACTTCTGGGCCCGTGAGGCAGCGCGTCTTTCCACTCCTGGCGGCGGTCGTGTGGTGCGCCTGTGGGAACGAGGTGCAGCTCACCTTCGTGGCGCAGCCGATGACGCGGCTCTCGTCACTGCGCGTCGGCATCAAGCAGGGCGACGTCACGCTCTTCGACGACGCCCTCGCGCTCGATGGAGGCGCCGTCGAGCTGCCTGCGTCGCTGCGCGTGCTCGTCAAGAACGAGCAGCCGCTCACCATTCGCGCCGACGCGGTCGACCTCTTCGACCAGACCCGCACGCGCAGGGTCGTCAGCGGGCCGCTGCAGCGAACGAACGCGGTCGAGGTCGATCTCTCCGAAGCGACGGTCTGCCCGCCGCCACCGCCGAGAGCGAACGAGGTCGTGCTCTTCGACGACCAGACGCACGACCGAGACGAGTTCACCTATTTCTCGGGGGTGCCCCGCCACGTGCCCCAGGCCTGCTCGGGCAGCGCCGCGTTGGAGCTCGTCACCAACGACACCAACGACGGCATCGGGCTGTACGTGGGCCGGCAACAACCCGCGGGCGTGCGCTATCGACGCCTCTCGCTGCGGCTGTGGGCGAGTCGTGTCGGCAACGTCGAGCTGGGCGTCGTCGCCGAGAACCCAGACATCTACTACTGGCTGCCCACTCGAACGTCGGTGCACGAGGTCGGCCCGACGTGGAAGAGCTTCGCCTTCGACCTGCCCGACGACGCGCCGGCCTCGACGGCGATTCACGTGCACCTCGCCGGGCTGCCGACGCCGGTGACGCTGCGCCTCGACGACGTTCGAATCGTGCCGCGCTGAAGCCCTCAGAGTGGAACGAGGGTAGAGCCCGAGGTGCGGCCGGTCATGGGCCCGTAGGGGCGCTCCGATTGCGGCAGCGGGTTGAAGCTGGTCAGGCCCATGTTCAGGTGGCGCGCGAACGTGAAGTAGAGGTCGTTCAAGTCGTACGTCGCCGCGTCGATGGACTTGCCGGGCGAGAGGAAGTTCCTGCCACCGGCGACGATGATGGGTGAGCCCTTCGTGGTGCCGCCGTCGCTGCCGTGCTGGCCGTCGTCGACACAGAAACCGGCCATGACGATGGTGTTGTCGAGCACCTTGCTGCCGCTCGGGTCGGTGACGGCCTTGAGCCGGTCGATGAGGTCGAACACGAGCCACAGATGCACGCGGTCGCGCGTCATCACGTTGTCGAAGCCGTACGCGCCCGCTTCGCTCGAGATGGGGCTCTGGTGCGAGACCGAGTGGTCGTACTGCACGCTGAGCGTCGCGCCGTTGTAGTTGAGCGTGGCCGGGTAGGCGCCG
>JAEUJR010000626.1 GCA_016793585.1 Archangium sp. | reverse complement strand
TTCCGAGTGAACGAAGCTGCCCAGGGGCGCGAGCGAGTAGCTGCGGAAGAGCCCCGACACCACGAGCGGCATCGCGACGCCCGAGACTGCGAGGGCGAGCACAGCCTGGTACAGGCCGTCACCCGTCGCCGACTCCTTGCTGCCCGTCACCGGAAGCGCGGCCTCGGCCGACGACCCACGGAACAGGTCGATGAAGCGGCCGCCCATTCGCGCGACGTCGAAGGGCAACGAGGCGACGAGACCAATCGTCGTGCCGAGCGTGAACTCCTTGAAGACCATCGCGACGAGGCCAAGCGTCGAGTCCACCTTTGGCGCCTCGATGCCGCAGGCCGCGTGAAGAAACAGTGAGAACGACAACACCAGGCCCAGCTTCACCGTCGTCGGTGCGAGCTGGCCGCCGAGCAGCGGGCACAGAAACGCGACCGGCAGCAGACGCGCCGCGATGACGGCGACCGAGACGAAGTGCGTCTGCAGCGCGTTCGTCGCCGCGAGCTGGGCCCAGTCATTCACGACACGACCTCGGGCAGCACCAGGAAGAGCTGGGTGGCGAAGCGGCTGAGCTGCTGGCCAATCCACGGGCCCGCGATCACCAGCGCGAGCACCGCAGCGCACAGCTTGGGAACGACAGACAACGTGCTGTCCTGAATCGACGTCGTGGCCTGGAACAGGCTCATCAGGAACCCGATGACGAGGCTGGCGATGATCGGCGGCGCCGAGGCGAGCACCATCAACAGCAGCGCTTCGCGGGCCAGGGCGAGAATCTGTGCGGTGTCCATGGCGTTCACCGGTACCCGAGAATGAGACCGCGGCTCAGCAGCGCCCAGCCGTCGACGGCGACGAAGAGGAGAATCTTGAACGGCAGGCTCACCTGGCTCGGGCTGAGTGTCTGCATGCCGAGCGCGAGCAGCACGTTGGCGAGAAGCATGTCGAGCACCAGGAACGGAAGGAAGATCAGGAAGGCGATGATGAACGCCTCCTTGAGCTCGGTGATGACGAACGCGGGAATCACGATGGAGAGGTCCTGGTCGCTGACCGCCTGAACCGCGGCTTCGTCCCCTGCGCGAAGTTCACGAGCCATGTCGACGAAGCGGGCGCGCTCTTCGGCGCTGCCGTGCTTCACGAGGAACTCACGCAGCGGCGCGATGATCTCGCCCGCGCGGCCCATCATCTCGCGGCCCATGCCGACCTCGGTCTCGACCTGACGGCCCGTCGTCCACATGCGCTCCATGGTCGGCGACATGACGTGGGCGGTGAGCACAGCGGCGAGGCCGGTGAGCACCATCGTCGGCGGAGCCTGCTGCGTGCCGAGCGCCGACCGCACCATCGAGAGCACGACGACGATCTTCGAGAAGCTCGTCAGCATCACGATGGCGAAAGGCACCAACGCGAGCCCCGCCATCAGGCCCATCATCTGCACCTGGTTGCTGGCGATGGAGCCGCTCTCGACCTGGAGCGAACCGGGCTCACGTGCGAGGGCCACCGCAGGAACGACGAAGGCCAGCGAGATCAGTCGGTTCATGACTGGGCCTCTTTCAGGCTCTGCGCCATCACAGCTGCGCGAGAAGACACACGGCGAATGCGGGTGCCTCCCTCGCCGTGGACGATGAGAAAGGACCGGCCATCGACCTCGATGAGCGCAACCCCCGAACGCGGCGAGAGCCCAACCTTCTGAACCACTTGCAGTCGGGGGGTGGCAGCGAAGCGGCCAGGCAGGGCGAGCCCGCGCTGCTTCAACATCCACGTGATGAGACCAGCCAGGGCGAGGGCGCCGACGATGATGCGCGCGCCAGTCGTCATCGAGCCGCTCGAAACGGCCGCGGCCAGGGCGAGCAGGGCGCTCAAGGCCCCAGCCGCGATGAGCTTGCGTCGGGGAGAGAGCGCGTTCACGGCGCAGGCTCCAGCATCGCGGTGATGCGCGCGCCGATCTCGCCTTCGACCTCGACCAGCTCGGCGAGCGCCACGGCCTTGCCATCGATACGCAGGGTCACGGTCTGTGCCGCGTTGATGTGCAGCGGAAGCACCGCCCCGGGCGTGATGGCGCCCAGCTGACGAACCGGCAGCTGAATGGTGGTGAGCTCGATCTCGACGTCGACGTTGATGCTGGTGGGCATGGGCTGCTCCTTCGTGAGGGGGACGGCTCGGGACACGACGAGGCCATCGGCGCCGAGCTCGCCGGACAGCTCGAAAGAACGGGTACGGAAGCGTGCCGGGCCGAAGAGGCGGCCGTCCGAAAGGTACGTGCCTGCGAAGACGATGACGTCTCCGGGGGCGAGGTCTCCGCTGTCGGCGCGCAGCAGCTCGGCGCGACCGAAGTGGGTCTGCGCTTCGAGGTTCGTGTCGAGCACGACGTCGTGCGCAGGCGGCGTCTCCGAGACCGGTGCCGTCTGAACCGCGAGCTGCAGCATCTTCGCCGGTACCATCACGCGAGCCGTGCCAATCGGGTGCTCACCGGAGAGCTGCAGCTCGACGACGAGGTGGCGAACCGCAGCATCGATGCCACGCAGCGCGTCGCCGCGATCCATCGTCACGTTCACCAGCCGTGGCGAGAAGCGCTGCTCGAAGCCGGTCACCGAGCGCAGGGCTTTGATGACGCTCAGCGCGAGCCAGCCGAGGGCCGCCGACTCGATACGGGTGAGCGCCATGACTGCGACCGTGCGTGCGTCACTCCCTGCAGCGTGGCGAAGCAGGTAGCTGGCGACAGGGCCTTCGAGTTCGACGATGGCCATGGCCGAGGCGGCTGAGAGTTCGGCCACGACGAAGACCGACTCACCACCGAGGTGCTGCATCGGCTGGAGCGTTCCGTCGAGCAGCCGAGCCGTCGCCATCACGTTCTGGCCGAGCTGTGCGCTGAGCGCCTGGGTCGCGGCCGTCATCGCGGCGAGGGCTTCTTCGCGAACGCCCGAGCGGCTCGCGAGCTCGAGGTGGGCACGCGTGAAGCGCTTCAGTGGCGTGAGGTTGACCCGACGCGCCCTGGGCTTGGGTGTGATCAGCTCTTCCGGGCTTGGTCCGACGATGGTCGTGGCGTCGCGCATGGCAGGCCGTTGTTCACGGTCGATGCCATTGCAACCCATTGAAAGTGCATGAAAAACACGCCGTCTCGCGATCGGGACGGCGGTCTCTTCAGCGGGTGGCTTCGCGGATCAGGCGAGCAGCAAGCGCCAGCATCACGGGAGAGCGCTGGTCAGTTGCGGTCAGGTTGGTCGGGCGCCACGACTGGGGAAGCAGGGCGACAATCGCCGCGCGCATCGCGGGAGAGGCTTCGGACAGCAGCTTGTTCACCCGTTCGCGACCACCTTCACGAACTCCGAACTCCAGTGCCAGGCGGGCCTGGCGGGTGGGGGAATCGAGCGCCGAGAGGTGTTGGGCAAAGCGCAGTGCACACTGCCTGGGTTGATCGG
>JAEUJR010000615.1 GCA_016793585.1 Archangium sp. | reverse complement strand
AGCCGCTTCTGCGCCAGCGCCGTGCCCGCGACCATCGAGTACTGCACCTCGATGGGGCTGGTGACCGGTACGATGTTCCACTCCTTCTTCGAGAAGTGGCCCGCGAAGTTGCGGCCGCCCGAGTACGGGTCGGTGGCGGTGTTCTTCATCTGCCGAATCGCGCCGAGCGGCTGCTCGCCCATGGCCAGCAACGTCGCCGACTGCCGGTAGTGGAAGTGGCAGAAGTCGAAGGCCGGGCCCTGGCCCTTCTTGATGAGCATGCCCAGCGGCACGTTGAAGGCCTCTTCGCCGGGCCCGCCGATCCAGAAATAGCCGTGGCCCGACTTGTACATCGCGATGAGGCGCTCCTCGAGGCAGCGCGCCTTGAGCATCGTCTCGTGCATGAAGCGCAGCCGCTCCGGATCCAACGGGAGCTCGTCGCTCTTCGTGATGAGGGGTTTGAACTCTTTGACCGGTTTGAGCTTCTTCGCGTCGCGAGCCATGTCGGCTCTGGCCTCTACAAGAGGGGGAAGGTGCTGTCGACGACCGCTGCGGCGCTCCGTCTTTCGCCCTGCGTCACGCGGGCCACTTCGAGTTCGCCGGTCGTCGTTTCAGCCGGTGCTCGGAGGCCGTGCAACAGGCCCGTCACTGCATGTCTTCGATGAGCGCAGCTGCTCGAGCGAGCTGATCAGCGGGCTGATCACTCCTTGAAGAACTTGCCGTGCAGCTTGCGCACCTCGTCGTCGCAGTCGATGAGGGTCTTCTTGGTGTTGGCTTCGGCGCAGATCTGCTTCGCCTTGGTGAAGGGGCGCTCGAAGTACTCCTCCTTCTCCTTGTCCTGGGCGATGGCCTCGGCCATGCGGGCGAGCATGGCGTCGATGCTCTGACCGTCGCGCAGCTCGCGCTTGTACTCACCGATGCTGAAGTCATCGACGACCGAGTTGTTGTCGGGGAACTTGGCCAGCACGCCGACGGCCGCGGGAATGGCAGCGAGGTCATCGCCTGCGTCTTCGTCGTTCGTCGCGACCGGGTCGGTGGTGTTCGCCTCGGGCGGCTTCACCACGGGGTCGGTGGTGTTCGCCTCGGGCGGCTTCGCCACCGGGTCGGTCGTGTTGGTCTTCGGGGGCTCGACGGCGGGGGTGTTCGCCACCGGGTTCTTCACGTCATTCGCCGCGACGACGGGCTTCACCGGCGGCAGCTTGACGGGCTTGGGTGGCTCCACGGGCCCGCTCGGCCACACGGCGTAGATGAGCACCGCGAGCAACCACACGCCGATGAAGCCGCCGACCACCAGCGGCCAGCGCTTCTTCACCTGCCGCTTCACGTCTTCGACCTGCGCCTTCACGGCCAGCTCGCGCGCGCGCTCGTCTTCTTTCTTGTCGCCTTTCTTGTCGCCCTTCGCCGGCCCACCGACGACGGGCTCGATCGACATCAGGCTCATCATCGTGGCGGCGTTGCGCAGCTGCTTCGTCGCTGCGCGCAGGTCGGCCTTCACCTGGTTCGCGTCGGGCCGGGCGCCAGGCTCTTTGCCCAGCAGCTTCAAGATGAGCTCGGAGAGCGCCTTGGGAATCGCCGGGTTCACCTCGTGCGGCACCGGCGGTTCGTGGTGCACGTGCTTCTCCATCACCTCCATCGGGGTGTTGCCCGTGAAGGGCAGCTTCCCGGTGAGCATGTGGAAACACATGATGCCGAAGGCGTAGAGGTCGGCGGGCGGGCCTGCAGGGCGGCCGCGCGCGTGCTCGGGCGAGATGTAGTCGGGCGTGCCGGCGATGCGGGTGACGTTCTGCTGCTGCCGGCGCGCCAGCCCGAAGTCGAGCAGCTTCACGTAGACCTTGTTGCCCTCCTTCACGAGGAAGACGTTGGCTGGCTTGAGGTCGCGGTGAACGACGCCTGCGGCGTGCGCGGCGGCGAGGGCCGAGAGCACCTCTTCGAGAATCAGCACCGCGTCGCCCGCGTTGATGGTGCCTTCGCGCTGCATCATCTGCTCGAGCGACTCGCCCTCGAGCAGCTCCATGATGAGGTAGTGGCGGCCGTCGTCGAGCGTGCCGGCGCCGAAGATGTTGATGATGCCGCGGTGCTTGATGCTGTTGATGATGCGCGCTTCGTCGAGCATGCGGTCGACGTCACGGGGGTCCGTGACGACGTCGCTGCGCAGCACCTTGATGGCGACCTCTTTGTTGATGAGCGCCTGCACCGCCCGGTACACGACGCCCATGCCGCCGACGCCGATGCGCTCCTTGATGATGTATTCCTGAAGCTTCTGGCCGATGAGCGTGTCGCGGCCCGAGGCGCTGAGCATCGACGGCGGTGACGCGGGCGGGCCCTTGGGCAGCGCCTTCATCGCCGCGTTGGAGCGGCGGCCACCACCCGCGTCCTGCACGGCCGCGACGTTGGGCATGCTCTGACGGGTGGCCTTGGGGCGTGGCGGAGGCGGCGCGGGTTCGGGGTCGCGCTCGACGGTGTCGCTCAGCCCTTCTTCGTGGGCGGTCGCGGCGGGGTCATCGCCCTGTTCGGTGCGCGCGGCCGCGAGGTTGCGTTCGCCCGTGCGGCGCGAGGCCGGCAACGCCTGCTTCGAGCGCGCCGCCGGCACCTGCACCGACGACTTGCGAAGCCCGGTGCGGTTGTCGGGCGGCGGGGCAAGCGAAGTCCCACACGAGGAGCAGTTGCGCCCCTCGCTCGAATTCACCGTTCCGCATTTCGGGCACATCACGCCGGCCGGCATAAGACGACTGGAGTCAACCACATGATCGACTCCAGCCGCTCGATTTCCCTGCCCGGCTGGCCTCCGTCAGGTGGCCGGCCCACGGCTGCCGACTTGACGAAAGGCAGTGACTGGTCTCGCGGGCCGCTCAGGGCGTGTAGCGGATCACCTGACCCGCGGTGACGTTCGCCTGGTTGTACGAGTGCTGAACGCCCTCGAGCCCGTCGACGCTCTCGATGCCCACCGTCGCCTCGAGGCCGCGCTCGCGGTCCATGTCGGCGGGGTCGGAGCCCGCGGTGAGCGAGCAGGCGTGCAGCTCGATGACGTTGGTCGTCTCATACAGCCGCGCCTGCACCGTGAGGGACGAGCCCGCCACGCCGTAGACCATCATCTGCTCCCACTGCACCGTGAAGTGCCGCGTCGAGCCCGTGCCGAACACGCCGCCCACGACCTTCGAGGCCGAGGTGCTGACGAGGTCGAGGTCGTCCCAGAAGGGCGCCACGACCCCTTCGGGGTCTCCCTCGGTGGGAATCGGGTCGTTCGACGCGCTCGACGAGCCGAAGTCGGACGACGAGGTGAAGAGCTGCATGAAGCCGTTGCTCGACACCGCGAAGTGCGTGACGGGCGTGCCGAAGTAGCTGAACGCGAACGGCAGCGCGGCGGTGTCGGAGTACTCGTCGTCGTCGAGCGGCGGCGTGGTGGTGTCGGTGAGCAACGGCATCGGCGTGACGGTGGTGAACGTGTCGCAAGCGCCCGACATCATCGCGACCGTGTACGGCGGCGGCGGAATCGGCCCGACGCGCAGCGAGAGGTCGAAGGCCGGCGTGCTCGCGCTGTGCGAGTCGACGATGACGATGAGGTTCTGGGCCGCCGTCGTGGTGTTGTCGAACTTCGCCGTCTCGGTCTCGGGCATCGCCATGGTGCCGCCGAAGCCGCGGTCACCGTTGGCGAGGCACACGAGCGGGTCGGCGCGGCAGACGGTGGCGTCGCGCACGATGTTGACGGCCAGGTCGCCCGCCGTGGTGGCAGAGGCCGTCAGCCGCTGGTTCGGCCCGACCGCCACCTCGTAGACGCGATCGGCGCCGGTGCCGAACGAGCAGCCCATGGAGTTCGTCGAGAAGCCGTAGTCGCTCGCGAAGCCCATGAAGGGCTGGGCGGCCAGCGTCACGCCGCCGTCGACGACCGTGACGGCCTGGGGCTGCGCGCAGCTGTCACCGGGCGGAATCGGACCAGCCGAGATGGAGAGCGAGAACGGCGACATCGGCGCGGCAGTCACCGAGTCGACGACGAGCAACATCGGGCGCGGCGTGGCGGTGGCGTTGTCGAGGAAGAGCGTCTCGGTCTGCATGGTGCCGCTGAAGACCTGGTCGACCGCCGCAGGGCACGAGACCGACGCAGCCCCGCAGGCCGCCACGTCGGGCACCGCCGAGATGGTGAGGTTGTCATCGCCGACGACGGTGACGGTGAGGCGAGCGTTGGCCGGAACCGTCGTCGAGTAGACGCGGTCAGGCCCGAACGCGAACTCGCAGCCATTCGCCGAGCCGAAGTCGCTGGCGAAGCCGGCCAGTGACTCGGCGGGCAGCGAGGTGCCTGCGTCGGCCGACGTCACCGCGATGGCGGTGCCGCAGGAGTCACCGGCCGGCACGGTGCCCACCGACAGGTCGAGCGAGAACGACGACGCGCCCGAAGACGAATCGACGACGAGCAGCACCGGCCGCGGCATGGTCGAAGCGTTGTCGAGCGTGAGCAGCTCGGTCTGCATCATTCCCGTGAAGGCGTTGTTCGCGTTGACGCTGCACTGCACGGGGGTCGCGGTGCAGAGCGCGAGGTCGTCGATGACGTTCAGCGAGATGTTCTGTGACGACACCGCGCGCGCGGTGAGGCGCAAGCCAGGCGGAATGCTGAGGCTGTAGACGCGGTCGGGGCCGCTGAGGAACGCGCAGCCGGTGCTGCTCGCCGACGCGAAGTCGCTGGCGAAGCCGGTGAGCGTCTCGGTGGGCAACGACACGCCGGCGTCGGCGACCGCCACCACCGTCGCGCTGGCGCAGGTGTCACCCGCGGGCGGAGGCCCAACGGCGATGTTCAGCGAGAAGTCGCCCTCGTCGCCGTCGCCGTAGCCGTCGATGACGACGAACACGGTGACGGGGCCGCCGGTCTCGTTGCGCCACTGCGCGGTGTCGGTGCCAGCAGTGGCCACGTCGGCACCTGCGACACAGGTGACGGTGCCCGCCGCGCCACCATCGACCGCGTCACCGCAGTTGTCCGCGGGCGCGACGACGAGGTTGATGACGGCGTCCCACGTGGTGGTGACCGACGCGCTGATGCTGTCTCCGGCCGCGACCGGCACCGCGTAGACGACGTCGGGCGCGGTGGTGCCCGTCGACACGTTCTCGCAGCCCATGTCGGCCGTGCGGAAGGCGTAGTCGCTGCCGAGCCCCAGCGTCGTCGACGTCACCGAGATGGTGTTGCCCGCCACGGCGACCGCGTTGGTGCACGACTCGCCGCCCATGAGGCCGCCGCCGTCGAACTCCGTCGAGCCACCACCCATGCCGCCACCCAGCACCGAGCCACCGGCCGAACCACCGGCCGAGCCGCCAGCCGCTCCGCCGCCCGTCGCCGAGCCGCCAGCGCGCCCGCCGCCCGTCACCGAGCCGCCACCCGTTCCCGAGAAGCCGCCACCGACGCCGCTCGAACCACCACCCGTGAACGCCGTACCGCCCGCTGAACCGGCGTCACGCGTCTGGTTGTTCCCGCCGCAGCCAACACCCACGGCCAGAACGGCCCCGACGACACACCACGAGACTCGCTTCATGTGGACTCCCCGAAACCGGTATCGGCCGAACCGGGCCATCGCGTCGTGCTCCCAACGCCGACGCGAGAGCGGCGCGCCTAGCAGAGGAGCAATGTCACGAACAAGTCTCAGGCCGGGCGGCGGTCGAGCATGCGCTTCACCACCCGCCGCGCACCCCACGCACACGCGGGGACGCTCTGCCCCGGAAACACGGTGTCGCCCACGCGCACGAGGCCAGGCACGGGCGTGAAGCCCGTCGGGTAGCCACGCGCGAGCGTCGCGAAGTCGAAGGGCAGGCCTCCGACGCGCCCACCATGCCGGCCGGTGAACGAGGCCCAGGTGCGTGGCGTGCCCGGCATCACCACCGGCTTCTCGGCGCTGGCCACACGGGGAAAAACGGAGCCGAGCGCAGCGAGCAGCTCTTCACCCACGCGGGCCTTCCGCTCGGCGTGCGTCGCGTCGTCGAGCCCTTCCCACTCGGCGGCGGGCGTGTGGCAGCTCATGGTGATGGCGCGAAACCCCTCGGGCGCGGCGAGCCGGTCGTCGCGCCGAGAGAGCGTGACGAAGACGGCGTGGCCCTTCGAGACGGGCAGCGGCGACTCGAGAATCACCTGCTGGTACGGCGCTTCGTCACCGTCGAACACGTCACGCACGCCCACGTAGAGCGTCGAGGCCGCCCAGGCATCAGGGTGCCGGCGCACGGTGCCGTCGAAGGCGGTGGAGAGCGCCTTCGAGACCAGCCGCTGCGCGTCCCAGTGCGTGAGGTTCAGCACGACGCGCTCGGCCTCGAGCGCTCCTGATTTCGTCTCGGCGACGAAGCCTGCACCACGCCGGAAGATGGAGGAGACCGGCGTGTCGAGCTTCAGCGTTCCACCGCGCTCCACGAAGACGGCGGCGAGGTGCTCGAGCAGCGACGGCAGCCCACCATCGGCGAGGTACAGCCTTCGCTGCAGGTACTCGACGCCGAGCGAGCCGAAGAGCTGTGGCGCGTGTTTCGCGGTC
>JAEUJR010000611.1 GCA_016793585.1 Archangium sp. | reverse complement strand
ATCTCGATGCACGAGCAGGAGCTGCTCCAGATGACGGACAAGGAGCAGCAGATCTCGACGCTGAACAAGATCGCCGGCTTCTACGAAGATCGAATGAACGACGTGCCGCACGCGATCGAGACGCTGCGCCGCGTGCTCGATCTGTCGCCCGATCACCTCTCGACGATGCGCAACCTCGCTCGGCTCTACGAGCGCGCCCAGCAGTGGCAAGAGCTGCTCGCCCTCAACGAGCAGGAGGGCCGGCTCGCCACCGATCAGAAGCAGGTCATCTCGCTCGCGCACCGCAACGCCGAGATCCTCGAAGAGAACGTGAAAGATCGCGCGGCCGCCATCGGCGCGTGGGAGCGCGTGCTGCAGCTCGCTCCGAACTACCTGCCCGCGCTGCGCAGCCTCGGCCGCCTCTACGGCCAGGACGCCCGCTGGGACTCGCTCATCAACATGTACCGCGCCGAGTCCGAGATGGCGCCGTCGACCGAACAGGCCGCCTCGCTCATTCAGAAAATCGGCGAGCTGTACGAGCAGAAGCTGAGCGACCAGAACCAGGCGATCTCGTCGTACCGCGAGGTGTTGACGCTCGCGCCCAGCCACTTCCCTGCCCTGCGTGCGCTCGCCCGCATCTACCGGAACCAGGGTGACTGGGAGAGCCTCATCGAGATTCTGCGCGCCGAGGCCGCCAACCGCACCGACCCCACCGAGCGTGCGAACGCGATGTTCCAGGCAGCCGCCATCTGGGAAGACCAGCTCAAGAAGCCCGAGAACGCGCTCGAGGGCTATCAAGAGGTGCTGCGGCTCGCGCCCAACCACGTGACGGCGCTGCAGCAGCTCGAGCGCATTCTCACCACGCGCGACGACGTGAAGGAGCTGATCGTGCTCCTCGATCGTCAGGTGCAGGGCGGCGCGCCGCAGGTGAAGGTCGGCGCTTCGCTCAAGCTCGCGCGGCTCTACCTCGATCGCCTCAACGAGACCTCGCGCGCGGCGGCGGCGTGTGAAGCCGCGCTCGCCATCGAGCCGCAGAACCTCTCGGCGCTGCGCCTGCTCGAGCGCATCAAGAGCAACGACAAACCCCGTCGCACCGAGCTGCGCGCGCGCATCGCCGAGGTGCTGGGCGACGAGAAGCTGTCGGCGGCGATGAAGCTGTCGTCGATGGATGGCGCGGGCATGGCGACGCCCGACGCGGTGGTGCTCGATCAGCTGAAGCGGGCCTACTCCGCCGACCCGACCGACGAGTCGCTGGGCCTCACCCTCGAGCGTGCGCTGCAGAAGGCCGGTGACGCCGCAGGCCTCGTCGAGCTCTACGAGCGGCGCCGCGCGACGACGACCGACTCCGCCGACATGCTGCAGCTGAGCCTGCGCATCGCCGATCTCTACGAGACCCGCCTGCGCGAGCTGCCGAAGGCGCGCCAGGCGTTCGAGACCGCGCTCCAGTCGGCGCCAGACTTCTACCCGGCCCTCATGGGCCTCACCCGCTGCCTGCTGCGCTCGGGCGGCCCTGCCGACGCGGTGAAGGTGCTCGAGCAGGTCGCCGCCACGGCACGTGATCAGGCGACCATGGTGCAGGCGTTGATGGACGCCGCGAAGATCGCCCGCGACACGTTGAAGAACGACGAGCTGGCCGGCGGCTTCTACCAGAAGGTGCTCGATCGCGACGCGCTGCACCCCGAGGCTGGCCCTGCGCTCGAAGAGCTGCTCGCCCGCAAGGGTGGCGCCGCAGATCTCGCCACCCTTCACGAGAAGCGTGGCGAGGCCAAGCTGGCCCAGAAGGATCTGTTCAGCGCCGCCCGCGAGTTCCACCAGGCCGCCCGCATCTGGATCGACGGCGTGAAGAACCGAGAGAAGGCCATGTCGGCCCTCGACCGCGCCCTCATGGCGATGCCGACGCTGCCCGACGCCCTCGAGCTGAAGGCCACGCTGGCCATCGAGGCGCAGAGTTATGCCGAGGCTGCCGCCGCGCTCGCCGTGCGGGTGCAGCAGGGCGGAGACCCGCTCACGCTCGCCCGCGTGCACCTGCGGCTCGGCGCGCTCTACCACGATCACCTCTCTGATCAGACGCGCGCCGCGGCCCACCTGCAGACCGCGCTCGCGGCCGATGGGAGCTCGACCGAAGCGCTCGAGCGCCTCGCGACGATTCACACGGCCAGCCGCAACTGGACCGGCGCCGCCGACTGTCTGCGCCGCCTGCTCGAGCTCGACAACGCCGTCGCCTCCCGCGCGCGCCACACCACCATGCTGGCCCGCATCACCGACGAGGGGTTCGGCGACGTCGGTCAGGCCATCACGCTGTACCGCAAGGCCCTCGAGCTGGTGCCAGGTGACGCCGCGACGCTCGATCGCCTCGTCGCCCTGTACGAGCGCACCGGCGCGATGACCGAGCTGGTGGCGATGCTCGAGCAGCAGGTGCAGCAGGCGCCCGACACGAAGCGCGCCATCGCGCTGCGCATGCGCATCGGCGGCATTCAGGCGAAGAGCCTCGACGACCCGCAGCGGGCCATCGCCACGTTCCGACAGGTCACCGAGATGGATGCCCAGTTCGTGCCTGCGCACGTGGCGCTCGCCGAGCTGTTCTCGCGAGACACCGCGTCGATCTCGATGGCCATCGAGACGCACCGCACGCTGCTCAAGCTCGAGCCGGCCCGCATCGAGTCGCTGCGCGCGCTCTTCCGCATGTGGGAGTCGCTCAAGCAGCTCGACAAGGCCTTCTGCGCCGCGAGCCTTCTCGTGTTCCTCAAGGCGGCGAACGAGGTCGAGCTGGCCTTCTACGCCGAAGGCCGCAACCGCCTGCCCTCCGACTTCCGCAACTCCCTCGGCCCGCCCGAGCTGATGATGGTGCACCACCCGACCACGCGAAACGCGCTCGTCGACGTGCTGCGCGCGGTGGGTGATCAGTTCGTGAAGCTGAACCCGCCGAACCTCGAGGGCCAGGGCATCGATCGCCGCGCCGATCGCCTGAAGACCGATCACGCCGTCGTGAAGGCCGTCTCGTCGGTGCTGCAGCTCTTCGGCGGCGCGGAGTTCGAGGCGTACCAGGCGCGCCGAGGCCTCGTGTACCTCGAGACCGGTGAGCCGCTCGCGCTGCTGGTCGGGCCCGACGTGGTGCGGCGCTTCAACATTCGGGAGCAGCGCTTCCTCTTCGGGCGCGCCGCGCTCGGCCTCGTCGACAAAGCAGCGCTGGTACGCAAGCTGTCGATGGGCGAGTTCGCCGACGTGCTGGGCAACTCCATTCGCATTCACCAGCCGAACTGGGTGGGCCTGGGCCGCAAGAACGAGGAGCAGTCGAAGGCGCTGCGCAAGGCGTACTCGCGCAAGTCGCTCAAGCTGCTCGAGGAGCCCGCTGGGGCGATGTCGAGCACCAACTCGGTGCCCATCGAGCCCTTCGTGCAGGGGCTGCTCTTCTCGATGGATCGCGCGGGCCTGCTCGTTTGCGCCGACGTCGCCGCGGGGTTGACGCTGCTGCTGAAAGAAGAGGCGGGCCCCAACGCGCCGAAGGCCGAGTCGACCGAGCTCATCACCCAGTCACTGGGCGCCCGGCCCGATCTTCGTGAGCTGATGGGCTTCGCGCTGTCAGACGACTTCTTCCGCCTGCGTCAGCGGGTCGGTGTCTCACTCGGTTGATGGGTGGCGGGAGCGGCCAGCACGTGCCCCCGCCCTCGCTGCAGGTCTTGCTGGAGCTTGTTTCGCGAGCCTCGACGACGTGCCCCGGTGGTTCTTCGCCACCACCGACGGGCTGCTGACGGGCGCCGATCTCTCGACGGGCGAGCGGTTCTTCGAGGCGCGCCTGCCGTTCGCGGCCATCGTCGGTGATCGCAACCCGGCGTGGCTGGCGATCACCATGTGCCCCTCCGACGACGGCCGCATCCTCGCGGTGGCGCAGCGGCGCGGCCTGGAGGGCGCGGTGTTCGACGTCGCTTCCGGCAAGGTGGTGCTCGAGCTGCGACGCGGCGACTACCACCCCGAGCACTGCACCTTTCCCCTTCGCTTCCTCGACGATCACCGGCTCGTACACGCGGTCGAGTGGAACCAGCTCGCGCTCAGCGATTGCCGCACGCTCGAGCGGCTCGACCCGAACCCCGAGACGACGAAGCTCGACTACTTCTTTGGCGCGCTGGAGCGATCGCCCAATCGCCAGCGGCTCGCCAGCACCGGGTGGGTGTGGCACCCGCTGGGAGTCGTGGGCGCCTTCGACGTGCAGGCCTGGCACACGAAGGGCGAGCCCGAGCCGGTGTGGGCCACGCAGAGCGAGGTGTGGGATCTGTCGTGCTGCTGGGTCGACGACGAGCGCATCGCCACCGAGACGCTGGGCATGGGCGAAGACGTGCTCCTCATTCAGCGGCCCGAAGACGAGCAGCCGCTCGCGAAGGTGCCGGCGCCGAACAGCGCCGAGCTGGCGATGCGTCGCGACGAGCTGCTCTCGCTCGGGGCCGAGACGCGCGCGTACGACAGCACGACCCTCGCCGAGCGGTCCGTCTCGCCGATGCCAACCACGGCCTGGCACCCGGGCACGCAGGAGGCGCTGTCGTTCACCAGCCCCGATGGCGGCGGGCCCTGGCGGCTGCTCTCTCGTCCACGATCGCCGTGGCCCGTCGCCGAGCCGCTTCGTTCGCTCGCGCGTCAGGTGCAGGCGTCACCGTCGGTGGAAGGGCGGCTCGTGCTCGCCGACGCGCTCGAGGTGGCCGGCCACTCGGGTGACGCGCTCGAGCACCTGAAGACGCACGGCGCCCACGAGCGCTGCTTCGTCGTCGACGATCTCGCGGGCTGAGCTACTCGACGCGCAGCACGGCGGCCTTCGGCAGCTCGCGCACGAGCCGGTCGATCATCGCATCGACGCGCGCCCGCTCGACATGCTCGACCGTCACCTTCACGCGATAGCCCGCCGCCGGGTCGAACGTCGGGTACGAGCCGATCTCGACCTCGGGCTCGGCCAGCGCCGCGGCGTCGAGCACCCTCGCGATCTCGTGTTCGTGCGCGTCGAGGAAGACGAGCCGCGTGACGACCGGCTGCCCCTCGAGCCCGTCGAGCACCGTCTCGAGCTGCGCCTCGAAGAGCTCGGGCACGCCGGGCAGCAGATAGAGATCGTCGCAGGCGAGCACGGGGTACTTGAGCCGCGGCCCTTCGATCAGCCGACTGCCCGCGGGCGCTTCGGCCAGACGCATCGCTTCGGGAGGAACGGTCGCGGGGGCAAAGGCCTTCGTCAGGCTCTTCACGATCTCGGGCAGGTGTACGACGGGCCGCTGCAGGGCGAGCGCGACGGCGCGCACCGTCACGTCGTCGTGGGTGGGCCCGATGCCGCCGCTGGTGAAGACGAGCTGTGCGCGGCGGCGGGCGAGCGACAGCACCTCGACGATCGCGTCGACGTCATCGGGCACCACGTAGACGCCGACGAGGGGAATGCCACGCGCCCGCAGCCGCTCGATGAGGAAGGCGCCGTTGCGCTCCTTCACCTTCGCGGTGAGCACCTCGTTGCCGATGATGAGGGCCGCTGCGGTGCGCGCCATGCGGGCTTCAGCGGGCGACGGCGACGAAGGTCGCGGGCTCGTCGAGCTTGAGCTGCTTGCGCAGGCCCTTGAGGCGCTCGAACTCGGCCACCTCGGTCTGGAGCACGCCGCGGCCGACGATCAGGCGAAAGAGGCCGTAGGCCAACGCGAGCGACGCGACGATCGTCGCGGGCAGCACGAGCGAGGGGGCCCACGCGTACTCGAGGTCGAGCGAGAGCTTCCACGCGGCGCCGCCGAAGACACAGGCGACGAAGATCGAGACCGCCGCGTGGGCAAAGTGGAAGGTGCTCTTGCGGGCCGAGAGGCGGGTCAGCATCGCGTCGTGTTCTGCGCGCAGGTCGTTCACGGGGTTGGGCTCTTACCCCGGCGGCGGGCGGGCGCGCTACGTCGGCAGCGGCGCGAGGGCCCCGCACTCGGAGCAGCGCTCTCCTGGCATGGCCGGGGCTCCACAGGCTTTGCAGCGCACGTCGCCGCGCGAATAGGTCGGCTTCGCAGCGGTCGCGGCGACGGCTTCGGGCGGCGGCGCGGCGACCTTCGGCAAACGCATGCCGCAGGTGTTGCAGATGAGGCCGGCCGCCTGAACGTTGCGGCAGTAGCGGCAGGTGACGGCGCCCGTCGGAGCTGCGGTGCGCACGCCATCGTCTGCGGCGCGGTCTTCTGCGAGGTCGGCCATGCGCTCGACGGGAATGGCGCCGACGTCGTTGGCGCGGCCGAGGTCGAGATCGGGCACGGCTTCGAGGGCGACGGGCCCCTGCACCGCGAAAGAGGTGACCTCGAGCTCGCCGACGCGTTCGACGGCGATCTCGCCGATGCGCTCGGGCACGGTGACCTCGAGCCCTTCGAGCTTCGTGTCGGCGGCGGGGGGTGGGCCCAGCTCTCCGAGATCGCCGAGGTCTTTTCCGCAGATCTCACACTCGATGCCGAAGGCCTGTTGGTGTTCGCAGACGGGGCAGACGACCATGACCGCGAGTCTCTCATGCCCTGCGAGGGTCTGCGTACAGCTCATCCACCGAGAAGGTGGCTCCGATGGAGGTCAGGGTCACCGAGGCGCCGGCCTCGAAGATCGTGAGCAGCCACGACGAGCCCTGCCGACGAAAGACCTCGACGCGCGGCGCGTCCTGCGCGACCAGCACGACTCCTGCAGGCTCGCGAGGCGTTGATGGTGGGCGAACTTCTCGCCGCGGTCGCTGCGCTCGGTGCTGGGGGAAAGGACTTCGACGATGACGATGTCGCGTCTGCATCGTCCGACGCATGCTCGTCCTTGCCGCAGACGACGGACAAGTCCGGGTACGTGCTCCGATCTGTCGTCTGAATCCTGATCCTCAGCGCGGAGCTGTAGAGGACGCACGGGCGCTTCTGGAGGGCGTTGGTCAGGAGGCCCCCGGCGCGGATGGCAAGGCGACCATGTTCAGGCGTACCCACGAAGAAACTCGTGCTTGGTCTCACTGCAGCTTCCTGCGCGAGGTACTCGGCGTACGTGAGGAGCGGGCTCCTCACGCCCCGAAGATACGACTCCGGTTCGTCTGGCGCGACCGACTCCCACGGGGAACGCTGAGCGCGTGACACACTTTTGCTGGCCCGCGACACTGAGGGTCGATGGGTTCTGACTCTTCATTCTCGGCCGAGGCGCTGATCGCCCTGATGCAGGCGGGCGACATGGTGGCGCTCGATCGACTGGCGCGCGCGTACGGCGCCCGACTGCTGGCCGTGGCGCGCAAGCAATGTCACGCCGCGGCCGATGCGGAAGACGCCGTGCAGCAGGCGTTGTTGACCGCGAGCTCGGCGATGACAGGCATTCGCGGAGAAGGGTCTCCGGTCGCGTGGTTGTCGACGCTCGTGGTGCGCAATTGTGCACGATTCAATCGATTGGCCAACGCGAGTGAAGAATTGGTCGACCTGCCCTGCCCCTGTGCTGACGGCGAGCGCGTGGCCGAGCAGCAGGAACTGGCGCAACTGCTGAGTGAGGCATTGATGAACGTGCCGCGGACCGACCGGTTGTTGTTTCTCTTGTCGGCCGAAGGGCACACGAGCGTGGAATTGGCCGAGGAGTTCGGGCTGTCGCACGACGCGGTTCGCAGCCGGCTGAAGCGGGTGCGGAAGCACTTGCGGGTGGCGTTGGAGCGAGTTGACACACTCATCAGCGTCGCGAGCACTGAAGGGCTCAACCCCGAGCCTGGAGTGACGTGATGACGAAGCTGAATGGAGCAATGAATCAGAAGGTGACGACGGCGGATTCGTTCGATGCGGATCTGAAGGCGTCTGAGGTGGTGATGGTGAAGTTCACCGCCGAGTGGTGCGCGCCGTGCCGGGCGATTCAGCCGGCAATCGACGCGGTGGTGAACGAGCGCCGTGACGTGACGGTGCTGCATGTCGATGTCGATGCCGAGCAGCGCCTGGCCGAGCGGTTCGCGGTGCGCACGGTGCCGATGATGTTCGTGTTCCGTGGCGGGCGGCCGGTCGGCCAGATGGTCGGCAATGCCTCGCGCGCGACGCTGGAGAAGCTGCTCCGATAAGTCAGCCGACGCGGGCCAGCTTGAGGCGGCCTTCCCAACGTTCTTCGAGCGCCTTGCGCAGGCGAAGGTGCTCCGGCTTCGCGAGTTCGGGATCGGCTTCGACGATGGCGCGGGCTTCGACTTGCGCCACTGACAGCAGATCCTGATCTCTCGCCAGATTGGCCACCGCCAGCTCGGGCATGCCGCTCTGGCGCGTTCCCAGGAACTCACCCGGCCCGCGAATCTCGAGATCACGCTCGGCGATCACGAAGCCATCGCTCGTCTCGGCCATCACCTCGAGCCGAGCCTGCCCATCTTCACTGCGCGCATACCCTGCAATCAGAAAACAATACGACTTCGCCGCGCCACGCCCGACGCGCCCTCGCAATTGATGCAATTGCGACAACCCAAACCGCTCCGCGTGCTCGATCACCATCACCGACGCGTTCGGCACGTCGACGCCCACTTCGATCACCGTCGTCGACACCAGCAGGTCCAGCTCGTGCGCGCGGAACGCAGACATCACCGCGTCCTTCTCGTCCTGCTTCATGCGCCCGTGCAGCAACCCCACGCGCGCCTTCGGGAACACTTCCTTCAACTGCTCCGCGGCCTGCGTCGCGTCGGCCAGGTCGAGCTTCTCGCTCTCCTCCACCAACGGGTACACCACGTACGCTTGATGCCCCTGTGCGAGCTGCTCCCGCACCGCGTCCCACGCCTTCGTCTTCTGTTTGCCATTGAAGACGCGCGTCTCGATCGGCGTTCGCCCCGGCGGCAATTCGTCGATCACCGACACGTCGAGATCGCCATACATCGTCATCGCCAGCGTTCGCGGAATCGGAGTCGCCGTCATCACCAGCACGTCGGGCCGCACGCCCTTCGCCATCAGCGTGTGCCGCTGAATCACGCCGAACCGGTGCTGTTCATCCACCACCACGAGCCCCAGCTTGTGGAACTCCACCGAGTCTTCGATCAGCGCGTGCGTGCCCACCGCGATCATCGCCTGGCCTGACGCCACCCGCTCCCGGCGCTCCCGCTTCGCCTTCGCCGTACCCGAGCCCGTCACCAGCGCGACATCGACTCCCGCCGCCGCGAACACCTTCGAGAAGTTCTTGTAGTGCTGCTCCGCCAGAATCTCCGTCGGAGCCATCACTGCCACCTGAAACCCGTTCTGCACCGCCACCGACGCGGCCACCATCGCCACCGCCGTCTTGCCCGAGCCCACGTCGCCCTGCACCAGCCGGTTCATCGGCTCCGGCCGCGCCATGTCTCGCGCCAGTTGCCCAATCACCCTGCCCTGCGCGCCCGTCAGCGTGAACGGCAACAGCTTCTTCGCCGCCTCGAGCCGCGCCTCGCTCACGTCGAACGCGATACCCGGCGTCACCTTCACGCCCTGCCGCTTCAGCGCCATGCCCAGTTGCAGGAAGAACAGCTCATCGAACGCCAGCCGCCGGTGCGCCTCTGACTGGTGCGAATCGAGCAACGGCAACGACGACTCCGCCGATGGAAAATGAATCGCCTTGAGCGCCTTCTCCAATGGCAACACACCGACCCGCGTGCGCAGCGCATCAGGCAGCGGCTCCTCGATGGCGCTGGCGAACTGCTCCGACACCTTGAACGCCAATTCCCGAAGCGACCGCTGCTCGTGCCGCTCGAACCCGGGATAGATCGGCACGATTCGATTGAAGTGAATCGGAGACGTCTCGACGTCATCGGCCGGCTCGATCTCCGGGTGCGGCATCTCCCACCCGCGCAACGACTGCCGAACCTCACCCGACACCACCAGCCGCTTGCCCACCGGGAACCGCGCCTTCAGCCACGGCCCCGTCTGAAAATACGTCGCCGCGATCGACCCCGACGCATCGGCCAGCACCGCGCGGAAGAACCGCCGCCCATTGCCGTACGACTCCTCGTGCGCACGCACCGTCGCGATGATGGTGCCCCGCTCCCCGCCCCGCAGCTGCGCGATGCGCTTCAACTGCCGCCGGTCTTCGTACACGCGCGGGAGCAGGAACAGCACGTCACCGATGCGCTGCACGCCCTTCTTGTTCAGCGCGCCCATGAGCCGCGGGTTGAGCCGCCAGCCCACCTTATTCACCGGCAACGACAACGGCCCCGACTGCGGAGCGATCGACAGAATTCGCGTCGGCGCCGACTCGAGATCGTCCTTCTTCGCCTTCGTTTTTGGCTTCTTCGGCGCCTTCGGTTCCGGAGCCGGCTCGGGCTCCACGACGACCGGCTTCACCACGACCGGCTTCGAGACGACGGGAGCCGGCGCTGCCACCGCCACGCCTGTCTGCAGGCCCACCTTCGCGAGCACCTGCAACACCCGCCCGACCGACGCCTTACGACGCGACAGCTCGCTGGAGTCGATCTCCGTCAGCTCCCGCTCCAACGCCGCGACGAGCTCTGGCGCGACCGACGCCTTCGCCCGGCCGATCGCCGCAGCCAGCGGCGTGGCCAGACTCTTCACGGTGC
>JAEUJR010000555.1 GCA_016793585.1 Archangium sp. | reverse complement strand
TTCGGCGCGCGCGTCGGCGTCGGAGGCTCCACGTGGATGAAACGGGCACTCGAGCTTGTGGCAGTCGGGGTTCATGGCGCTGAACTCGCAGCGTGCGCCCTTCGCCTTCATCGGCGTGTCGAGGTGTTGGCGCGCGAACTTCGCGGCGGTGAGCGCGGCCACCCAGGTGTTTCGTTTGCAGCAGCGTGGCCCGCCGAGCTTCGCGTACGTCGCGAGCACCTCGCTCGTCATTGCCTGGGCCATCGCCCACGGCTCCCGGGAGCGTGGCGTCGCGCCGGTGACGATGCTGACGAAGATGCCGGTGCCGACGGCCGCTCCGCACGCACCCCAGTAGCCACAGGTTCCACCCGGCACCTGGACCGCGCGCTTCTTCGCCTCGGCGAGCATCGAGGCTTTTCGCTCGAGGGGCTCGTCGCGCAGGTTGCAGTAGGCGGTGAGCAGCGCAGCGGGCGTGAGGTAGTGGTGTTCAGCGCCGTGCATCTTCACCTTCGGGTGGCGCATGGCGGCGAGGGTGATGGTGACGGGGTCGGTCTCGCGCGAGTCGAGGCAGAGACGCTCGATGACGTCGACCGTGTCGGCGGAGTGGCAGTCGTCGCAGAAGAAGTGCCCGTTGGCGCAGCGCGCGTTGCTCTGGTGCACGAGGCCGCAGCCGGCACACGTCATGGCTTCTCCGCGCTCCAGATAGACGAGCTCGACCCCGCACGACAGGCAGCCACTGAAATGGGTCTCACCCATGTGGGGTGAGAGCGAAGCAGGCTGCCCGGCGGTTCAGCTCACTGGCCCAGCACGTCGAACGCGGCGTTCACGACGCCCGAGTACTGAACCTGCCAGAGGTGGGCGAGCGGCGTGTTGTGCGGCCCCTCCATCAACACCGTCTTCGCGCCCGGCATCGCGAGCTGCGCGCTCGGCATGTAGCCGTCTCCGTCTTCGAAGAGCCCCTTCTTCGGCCCCAGCGTCGGCGTGCCCGTCGTGCCGATGATGGTCACTCCGCCCGGAAGCTGCCCGCGCTGCTTGTCCCAGCTGTCGTTCAGCTTCGCGACCAGCTTCGAGCCCACCGCGAGCTCGCGCGCCGCATCGTCGACGTTCTTCACCGGTTGCCCGACCGTCGCGCCGATGTTGCCCACGTACGTTCCATGCGACGCGGGCCCAATCATCACCGCGCGTTCGATCTTCGGGCCCTTCGAGGCATCGCGGCCATCGAGGTACAGGCGGAAGTCGGTGCCGCCCGCGCTGTGCGTGACGACATCGAGCGTCTGTCCGGTCGCCGCGCCGATGCGTTCCATCGCCTTCGCGATCTGCGGAGCCTTCGTCGTCGGCGCGCCCCACGGGTCCTTGTATTCGAGCTCGAACAGCTTCGCGTTCTTCAGCTCTGCCGCCGTCGCCTCACGACCGCCCTTGTCGCCAATACGGAAGGTGTCTTGCGACGCGACGTAGACGACGACCGGCCCATTGGCCTTGTTGGTCGCGAGCTGATCACCCATGCGGTCGAACGATTGCGCCGGCATCGTCAGCCCGGGAATCATCACCACCGGCCGCTTCAACGTCGGCGGCTTCGCGAGCGGGCCGTACGCGACCTTCTGCGCGGGCGTCATCTTGTCGGGGCCCGAGCGCGGCCGCAGCGACTCGAACACGCGATCGCTCATCCAGTCCTTCGTGGCGTTGAACGGGTCGATCTTCGGGCCATCACCGCGACGGAACACCTCGGGCAACAGCTTCGTCATCGACGCCTTCGGGCCCCAGCCCACGTGCTTCGGCGCTTCGGTCTCGGCCGGCTTTGGCGCAGGCGCGCTCGGAGCGGTGGTCGCTCTCGGCTTCACGGCAGGCGTCGTCGGGCTGTTCACTCGGTTCGGCATAGTCTCTCCAGGTGCAGAGGTGCGTCATTGTCGTCGAGCGCCCGCCCGGCCGCCTTGCCCGGCGACGCCAAAGGCATGTGCAGAAGACGACAACGCTGGTCAGGTGGCGGTGACGCGCTCGCGGAAGGCGCCCGGCGTCGTTCCCGTCCACCCGCGAAAGGCGCGCACGAACGCCGGCACGTCGACGTAGCCCACCTGCTTCGCCACTTCGGTGACCGACAGCTCGCTCGCTTCGAGCAGCCGCTCGGCGCGTTCACGCCGCACCTGGGCGAGCAACGTCGCGAAGCTCAAGCCCTCGGAAGACAACCTGCGCTGCAGCGTGCGGTCGCCCACGTGGAGCCGCTTCGCCACCGCCGCGAGTGACGGCTGCCCCTTCGGCAGGGTCTCGATGACGGCCGCGCGCGTACGCTCGAGCACGTCGTCGACGTGACAGCTCTTCATCATCGCGGCGCCGTGCACCTCGAGCGCTCGGTTCAGGTCGGCGTCGGCTTCTGCAGGCGCGCGGTCGAGGTCCTTCGCCGAGAACGCCACACCATTCGATGCGCGGCCAAATCCGATGCGGCTCGTCTTCAAGAAGCCCGCGAGCTCGGGCGCGGCCGTCTTCTCCTCGTGCGCGAACCACGCCCGCCGCGGCGTCAGCTCGGGCCCCAACATCTCGCGGGCAATCTGCAGAATGCGCGTCACCGTGAACACGTTGCCCTGCCGCCCGACGCCGCCACGCCGGGGCGGACGGTGGCTGACCGAGACTTCGTTGCCGTCGACCTCGACGCTCCAGCGCACGAGCGGGTTGATGATGACGCCGTAGCGCGCGAGCTGCTCGATGGCCTTGCGTGCCGTCGGAGCGCAGCGCAGCGCGAACTCGAGCAGCCCGTAACTGCCACGCGGCATCGCGAGCGCGGCGTGCAGCCCGAAGAGCGGGTCTTTCGTCAGCTTCGCGGCGTCTTCGAGCACGCCCTCGAGCTCCGACAGGCTCACCTCGGCGCCCTGGCCCGTGGCCGTCTTCAGGTGCAGGTACTTCTTCTCGAGCACCGCCGGGTCGAGCCCCTGTTTGCGAACGAGCGTGAGCACGAAAGGAACGAGCGACGACGAGAAGCGCTTCGCGGCGAGTGAGCCCATGGAGCCCGCACTCTTTCATGCGAGGTCGCGTCAGCCCATCACGGCAGATGTCAGCAGCGCGCCCGCCAGCAACCCGCCCAGCACGTTGAGCAGCCGGTTCTCGTACGGCCGCAGACGTTCACCGGCCCACAAGACGAGCGCGGCGGGCAGCGCTCCTGCGATGCCGAGAAAGGTGAGCCCGAAGAACTCGGAGAGCACCATCGCGAAGCCCGAGCCCGCGGTCGCCGCCTCCTCGATGGCTGCACCCACGAACGCGCCGAAGACGATGCCGCCGCAGCCCGCCGTGATGGCGCCCAGCCAGGCGACGCCACCTTCTCCTTCCATGCCCCACGTGAAGAAGCCCGCGACGGCCGCCAACGCCCCGAGGCAGACGCCCACGGCGAGCGCCATCGCCGGGTCGTCGATGCCGCCCGCCGCGAGCACCACTGACAGCAGCAGAAACGCCAGGGCTCCCGCTGGGCGCGCGACCTGGTCGATGACGCGTTCGCTGACCAACGCAGCGAGCATCAACGCCACCGCCACCATCACCACCGCGGACCACCCCAGGCGGAACTCCGGCCAGCCGAAGTCGACGAAGACGCGCGTGAGGCGGGCGCCGCGAAGGTGCAGCCCCGTCGCGACGGTACTGACGAGCGCAGCGGGGAGCAGGAAGGCCAGCTTCAGGCCGCGGCGAGCGGAGTCGGCCATTCGTTCAGCCGGCGATCCACAGCTCTTCGTAGCGAACCTGCGGCGGCGTCTGGTGCAGGCGCAGCCCCTGAACCGAGGCGGTCGAAATCGCGTGGAAGCGCTCGTGGTACAGCGGCACCAGCACGCAGTCTTCACGCACCAGGTGCTCGACCTTCCGGTACAGCTGCTCGCGCAGGCCCGGGTCGATGGCCACGCGCGCTTCGTCGGTGAGCCGGTCGAGCTCGGCGTTCTGGTAGCCGAGGCCGTAATAGCTCTGCGCCTTCGAGTTCAGCAGCAGGTGCAGGAAGTTGTCGGGGTCGGCGACGTCGGCGATCCAGTTGCCGCGGAAGATGGCGAGCCGGCCTTCACGCACCTTGTCCCAGAAGCCGTCGTGCACCGGCTGGTGGTCG
>JAEUJR010000540.1 GCA_016793585.1 Archangium sp. | reverse complement strand
TGAAGAAGAGCACCATGTGGCCGGCGAGCATGTTCGCGAAGAGACGAACGAGCAGCGCGAAGGGCTTGGTGAAGAGGCCGAGGAACTCGACGAGGAACATGAGCGGCTTCATCCACACCGGCACGTCGCCGAAGAGGTGCGTGAAGTAGCCGACGAGGCCCGCCGACTTGATGCCCGCGAGCTGCGTCATGATGAAGGTGATGACCGACAGCGCGATGGTGACGCCGAGCACGCCCGTCGCCGTGAAGAACCCGGGAATGAGGCCCAGGTAGTTCGTGAACATGACGAAGAAGAAGACGGTGGCGAGGTAGGGCGTGTACTTCGGGCCCTGCTCCTTGCCGATGTTGGCGACGGCGATCTCGTCGCGCACGAAGAGCAGCAGCGTCTCGACGAGGTTGGCGAAGAGGCCGCGGGGCACGCCGTTCTGGTCGCGCGAGCGGCCGAGGAAGAGCACCAGCGCCAGGAAGGCCATGGCGATCCACATGCTGAGCACGGCCTTGGTGGGCCGCAGGTCCCAGCAGCCGTTCATGAACTTGAAGATGCCGGCGAAGGCCTCCTGGCTCTTGTCGACGGGCTTGTGGCACGCGCCCGGCTCACGCTCGAGGTACAGGCCCTGGCCGGGCTCCTTGCCGAACAGCTCGGCGACGTGAATCGCCGGCAGGTGCACGAAGGGCAGCTCGAACTGGAACTCGGTGTCGTCGGCGACGTGGTGAAGAATGAACTCCGACGACTCGCTGGCCTTGTCCTTCGGCTCGCCGTGACCGCCATGCTCGTCGCCATGGCCACCTTCTTCGTGGCCCTCCGAGGCGTACGCGGGGAACGCGACGACCGACATCGCGACGACGAGCGTCCACAGCTGCTTCATGACCGTGCCTCCACTGCGCCCGCCTGCCGATTGGCCGCGAGCACGAACCGCATCTCGACGAACTGCTGCACCACGTAGCAGGCGAAGAACGCCAGCACGTACGCGATGGGCTCGAGGCCCTGGCGCTTCACCGCGAAGCCACCGACGAGCACCGCGAAGAGCCGCACCAGCAACGTCACCACCTGAACCGAGAGGAGCTGCTTCACGCCGGCAGGCCCCGTGGGCAGCTCGGTCGACGAGCGCGCCTTCTGGAACAGGGCCACCAGGCCGAACACCGTCGAGACGATGGCGCCGATGAGGGCCGCGAGCTCGACCTCTCTCGACAGCCCGAGCGCAAAGACGACCCCGGTGGCGAACAGGCCGGCCACCAACACCATCATCGCGCTCGAAGACATCGACGGTTTCACTGTTTCTTCTCCAACAGCTTCAAGGCGCTTCGAATGAAGGCCACACAGCCCAGCGTGCTGCCCAGCAACCCACCCACCACCACGCCGAAGCCCTTCGTCGAGCCCAGCCACCGGTCCACGCTCCACCCCGCCAACACGCCCACCAGCGCCGCGCCGACGAACTGCCACGTCGCGCTCAACCAGGGCGCCGCTGCGCGATACGCCCGCGCGACTGCCGACGCCTGATCTGCTGGTCCACTCAAACCGGTCGCGCGCCTACCAGAGGCCCCCCCATGCGGCAAAAGGAAACTGCGGCGCTTTCAGGGCCTTCGAGAAGCGGGGCTCATCGCAGGCACGTCGGGGGTGGATCAGGCGGCCGACGGGCGAACGGCCTGCGACACCTTCGTCAGCACGCGCGAGAGGTCGTCGAGGCGCACGGGCTTGGCGAGGAAGTCGTCACAGCCGGCCTCTTTCGCCCGCACGCGGTCTTCGGGCATGGCGTTGGCGGTCATGGCGACGATGCGCAGGGCGCCGCCGAACTTCGCGCGCAGCTGCTTCGTCGCCTCGATGCCGTCGAGCTCGGGCATCTGAATGTCCATCAGCACGACGTCATAGGTGACGGTGCAGGCCAGCTCGACCGCCTCGAGGCCGTTGTGCGCGATGTCGGCCTTCACGCCGAGGTGCTCCATGAGGCGCAACGCGACCTTCTCGTTGATGGGGTTGTCTTCGGCCAGCAGCACGCGCAGCGACGCCAGCGCCGCGTTCGAGGGCAGCACGGGCAGGTTGCCGCTCGAGACGGTTCGGGTCGGAGCCGCGACGCGGGCCGGCAGCACGATGGTGAAGCAGCTGCCCTTGCCCTCGACGCTGTCGACGGTGATGGCGCCGCCCTGCGCATCGACGAGCCGGTGCACGATGGTGAGGCCCAGGCCGGTGCCGCCGAAGCGCCGGGTGGTGCTGGCGTCGGCCTGCACGAACGGCTGAAAGATGCGGCCGACCTGCTCGGCCGAGATGCCAATGCCCGTGTCCTTCACCTCGACGCGCAAATGGTCGACGTCCCACCAGAGGCGCACCACCACCTCGCCTTCGGGCGTGAACTTGATGGCGTTGCCCATGAGGTTGAGCAGCACCTGACGAAACCGCGTCGGGTCGAGCAGCACCAGCGCAGGCACCGACGGGTCGACCTCGACGCGCAGGCCGATGCCCCGAATGCCCGCGCGCGCGAGCAGCAGCTTGCGCACGTCGTGGGCGACGGTGCCGGCCGAGGTCGGCAGCAGCTCGAAGGTCATGCCGCCGCTCTCGATCTTCGACAGGTCGAGAATGTCGTCGAGCAGCGCGAGCAGCGCGTCTGACGAGCCGCGAATGGTCTCGAGGGCTTCGCGCTGGGCTTCGGTGATGTGGTCGGTGAGCAGCAGGTCGGTGAGCCCGACCACCGCGTTCATCGGCGTGCGCAGCTCGTGGCTGACGTTGGCGAGGAAGCTCGACTTGAGGCGCGAGGCGTCGAGGGCGCGCTCCATCGAGGCGTGCAGCTCGTGCTCCATCTGCACGCGGCGCTCGATCTCGTGCGAGAGCTGGGTGTTCGCCTTGGCGGTGACGAGCGCCTGCGTCTGGGCCTGCCCCAGCGCGCGCCGCAGCTGTCGGTGCACGACGAGCGACCCCGCGCCCGTGAGAATGAAGGCCCCTACCGGCGCCAGCAGGCCGTCGAACGGCGTGCGCACGGGCACTGGCTGCAACAGGCCGTTGGTCTCGGCCCAGGCCAGCGCGACGCCCATGGCGACGATGACGGGAATGATGACGACCAGCCCGCGAAGGCCGAACAGCAGCGCCGCCGCCTGAACCACCAGCACCAGTCCGTAGTACGCCTGCCCCGAGGTGCCGCGATCGATGAGGGCGCCGACGAAGAAGAACGACGTCACCAGCAAGAGGTACGTCGCGCCCACGCGCCGCACGGGCCAGAACCTCAAGGCCAGCAGCGTCAGCAGCTGAAACACCATCGGCAGCAAGACGATGGGCAGGTACTGCCACTCGCCGGTGCGCAGCAGGCCGATGAAGCTGGTGACGAACGAGGTGCCAAGGCTCCACCAGACGAGCGTGCGCAGCAGCAGACGACCGTCTTCTTCGGTCATGCCCTGCGCGTCTCGTCCGAAGAGCGACATTCGCTTCGACCCCTCGCCGGTCAGAAGGTCACTGCATCTGAAGGGTGACGCCCAGCCTGCTCATTTTCACGCCTCATGTCGTGCGGGGTCGCGGCTACCCCAGCAGGCTGAACCGCGTGCCGTTGAGGCAACCGACGAACAGCGCCCCGGTGACGAACTTCTCCCAGCGCCACGCCTGGGGCTCTCCCGCCCGGAGCACCGCACGAAACCCGGCGATGAGCACACCCCCGAGCAGGGGTGCGAGCAGCAGCCACACCAGGCGCAGCGTGCGAGCCTGAATGAAGTGATTCGGAAAAACGAAGGTGCTGGCAAAGCCCAGGCCCACGCCCGCGATGGCGAGCGCGAAGGCCCGCAGCCCCGGCGCGCGGGTCGACGGCGTCAGGCCCGAGTCGAAGAGCCCGACCACCGCCGCGAACAGCACCTCGAGCAGCAGCTCGAGGAGGAACTCGACGAGCAGCTCCATTACTTCTTGGGCACCTTCTCCCAGTCGGCGAGGAACTTCTTGATGCCGGCGTCGGTGAGCGGGTGCTGCGCGAGCTGTTGAATGACGTTGAAGGGCAGCGTGGCGACGTCGGCGCCGATGAGGGCCGACTGCAGCACGTGCACGGGGTTTCTCACGCTCGCCACCAGCACCTGCGTCTTCGAGCCGTAGTTCTTGAAGATGGTGACGATGTCGCGAATGAGCGCCATGCCGTCTTGCGAGATGTCGTCGAGGCGGCCGACGAAGGGCGAGACGTAGGTGGCGCCGGCCTTCATGCAGAGCAGCGCCTGGTTCGCCGAGAAGCACAGCGTGACGTTGGTGCGAATGCCCTCGCTGGCGAGCGCCTTGACGGCCTTCATGCCCTCGACGCCCATGGGAATCTTGATGACGACGTTGGGGTGAATCTTCGCGAGCTGCTTGCCCTCGGCGATCAACTCTGGCGCGGTCAGCGAGACGCACTCGGCCGAGATGGGCCCGTCGACGATGGAGCAGATCTCCCGAATCGTCTCTTCGAGCGGGCGGCCGACCTTGGCGAGCAGCGAGGGGTTGGTGGTGACGCCGTCGACGCACCCCATGTCCCAGGCAGCGCGGATCTCTTTCACGTCAGCGGTGTCGATGAAGAACTTCATGTGGGTGGCCTCCGGGCGCGACTGCGAGAATGGGCAGCGTCGTAGCGACCGCAGGCGCGCGCGTCACGCGGCATCGACGCCAAATGGTGTACAGGCCGCGCGATGCTCGTCTGCGGTCTCGACTTCGGTACCAGCAACACGGCGGTGGCGCTGCCCACGGGTGAGGTGTTGTCGCTCGACGAGAAGGCCGCGCAGCCGCGGCTGTTCCGTTCGGTGCTCTTCTTCCCCGAAGACTCGCGCGAGACGCTCGCGGGCCACGAGGCCATCGAGCGCTACCAGGAGGACAACGCGGGCCGCTTCATTCAGTCGATGAAGACGTGGCTGCCGGCGACGACGTTCACGCGCACGCAGCTGCGCGGCCGCACCTTGTCGCTCGAAGAGCTCATCGCGGTGTTTCTGCGGCGGGTGAGAGCGCTGGCGTCGGCGGCGGCGAAAGAAGAGGTGTCGTCGGTGGTGCTTGGCCGACCCGCGCGCTTCTCGACCGACCCCAAGACCGACGCGTTCGCCGAGGCGCGGCTCAGGCAGGCAGCGACGCTCGCGGGATTCACCGAGGTGCGCTTCGTCATCGAGCCCATCGCGGCGGCGCTCGCCTACGAATCGACGCTGAAGCGCGACGAGGTGGTGCTGGTGGCCGACTTCGGCGCCGGCACGTCGGACCTCACGGTGATGCACCTGGGCCCGTCACGGCGTGGCCGCGCAGACCGCAGAGACGACGTGGTGGCGTCGTCGGGCGTGTACGTCGGCGGAGACCGCTTCGACTCGGCCATCATGAAGACGGCGCTGCTGAAGTACTTCGGCCAGGGCTCGACCTACACGGTTGGGCACAGCACACAGCGGCTCCCGATGCCCTCGTACATCTCGAGCCGGCTGCTCTCGTGGAACGAGATGTCGCTCATTCGCGAAAAGACGACGCGCGAGCTCATCGACGTGATGCTCGAGACGAGCGACCGGCTGCCGGCCATCGAGGCGCTCAACGACCTGGTGATGGAGAACCTCGGCTTCCGCCTCTACCGCGCCATCGAGCGCGCGAAGGTCGAGCTGTCGACGAAGAAAGAGGCGCGCATCGACTTCGAAGAGGCGCGCATCACCATTCACGAGACCCTCACGCTCGAGGCGTTCGAGGCCGCGACGACGCACCTGATCGACGAGCTCGAGGTCTGCACCGACGAGCTGCTCGGGCGGCTGCCGACAGACCTGGCCATCGACTCGGTGTTCCTCACCGGCGGTTCGTCGCAGGTGCCGGCGGTGCAGCGCCTGTTCGCGCGAAAGTTCGGGAACGAGAAGCTGCGCACTGCAGACGCTTTCACCAGCGTGGTGGAAGGGCTCGGCCGCGCCGCCGCCTCGACGTTCTCGAAGTAGCGGTCACGGGCACACCACGCCGCCATCACTGAGCGTGGTGGAAGCCCCGCAGCACTCGTTGCTGGAGATGGCCGAGCCGCCATCGGCCATGCAGGTGGTGACGCGGAAGTTGGCGCTGAGACCGAGCATCGTTGTGCCCATCTCGGTGCCCATCAGCGTGTAGGTACCGAAGTACGAACGGTTCGCACGAAGGCTGGGCACGATGGGCTGGGTCGTGGGGGAGATCGTCACCGTCGACCCGCCACAGAACGCGAACATGGACGGCAGCGTGAACGCGTCGAAGGTGATGTCGCTCCAGAATGCGACGGGGGTCGTGGTCATCAGCCCCGTGAGGGTCGGCGTCGCGAGGGGCGTGCAGACTCCGACCTGCAGCCGAGTGTCAGGCGCCCGAACCTCTCCCTGCAGGTTCAGCATCGCCGGGGCTGACGAGCCATTGGCCGACCCACTCAGCAGCCACTGGCCCACGAGCGGGCGGCCGTTCAGGAGCGCGGGTCTGAAGCTGATATTGGCGGGGCTGACCACGCTCGTCACCGAACTGCCCGAGCAGTTCGGGCTCGCAAAGAACGAACCACCACCCACCGTTGGCATCGGGCTGTAGCTGCTCTGAAGCGAGACGGAGGCCGGGGTTGGCGTTCCTCCGCAGGTGTAGCCCACCTCGACGGGCACGCAGTCTGGCGGGGGGACCATCGACGGGAGCGTGAGCCGCAACTCGCAACCCGAGGCACCACCTGCGGTCGCGCTTCCGCCCGCTGCATTTCCACCCGCTGCATTTCCACCCGCTGCATTTCCGCCCGCTGAATTTCCACCCGCTGCATTGCCGCCTGCTGCATTTCCGCCTGCTGCGTTGCCGCCCGCTGCATTTCCACCCGCTGCATTGCCGCCTGCTGCATTTCCGCCTGCTGCATTTCCGCCTGCTGCATTTCCGCCTGCTGCGTTGCCGCCCGCTGCATTTCCGCCCGCTGCAATTCCACCTGCTGCATTACCGCCCGCTGCATTTCCACCTGCTGCATTTCCGCCTGCGCCTGCGGGTGGACTGCACAGCCCGGCGTCGCACCGCTCAGCGTAGATGGCGTCGAAGTCGCAGCTGAACGCGCCAACGAAGAACAGAATCCTGACGAGCCGATGCATCACCACGCCCCCACGAGCCCGAAGCCGGCACCGGCTCCCGTGAGCCATGCGGTGGGCGCGACCGTCGAGTTCCCCAGCGCGAGCCAGAGCGCTCCGGCGATGACCGCTGCTCCACCGGCGCCCAACAGCGACAGGCCGAAGACCTGCTTGAGCTTGCCTTCGTCTCGCAGCGCCGCTGGCGCCTCGACGGTGGCCGAGTGATTCGCGAGCCGGTTGAAGTCGGCGACGGCCAGGCCCTGCAACACCCCACCGGCGATGGCGACGGCGCCTCCGACGCCCATCACGACCCACGGCCCGACCGACGGCGAGGGCGGCGGCGGCTCGGCAGGTGTCCTCACGACCTCAGGCTGCTTCACGGGCGGCGCCTCAACGACGGCCTTCACGGGGCGGAGCACCGCCGACAAGGCCTCGACCGCCTCGAGGGCCACCGCATCGAGCTCGAGCAGCATCGCCTCTTCACCCTTCACGCGACGAAGCGTCGAGTACAGCGGCTTGCCGCCGGGAGAGAGCACCTTGATGGTGAGCTGCAGCACACGGCCGACCTGTGCCACCTCGCCCATCACGATGCCCTCGGAGCCGAGCGCACCTGCGAGCTCGGCCAGACAGCTCGTCGAGTCGTCCGCGCAGCCGAGCAATTGGCGTTGCCGCTCGACGCCCAGCACCGTCACCACGTCGCGTGGCGTCGTCACCCGCACCCTGCCTCCCTGAGAGAGTCGCAAGGCGAACGTCTCTTCGAACGAGGCGACGAGCGGCTTCGACACCTTCACCGAGGTGAAGCCCACCGAGGCGAGCTGAATGGGCGCGACAACCAGCACGAGCGAGAGCAGGGACGACGTCACGGAGCCCAAACCCTACTCCGCTCGCGGCGGGTTGGTGCGGCCGCTCTCCGAAGTCGTGCAGAGCTCACGCCGCGCGCGAAGACAGGGTGTCGTCACTCGTCGGCAGGCTGCCCATGGGCGGCACGTGCGGCCACGACGCGAACGTCTTGCCCACGAGCGGCGCGACGTGATGACCGACGATGTTGGCGCTCTCCATGATGGTGAGCAGGCCCGAGCCGGGGTGCGTGCCGCCGCCGACCCAGTACAGGCCCTTCACGTGTGGTGACTTCACCTTCGGGCGCAGGGGCCCCAGCTGCAGCCAGGTGTGCGAGAGGTTGAAGACAGCGCCGCGGAAGACGTTGAACTCGTCACGCCACGTCTCGGCCGTGAAGGCGCGCTGGGTGACGATGTGCTTCGCGGCGTCTTTCATGCCGACCTTCTCGAGCCACTGCGGCACCTTCTTCGTCAGCTCGGCTTCCACGCGCTTCCAGTCGTGGGGGCCGCCGGTGTTCGGCGTCGGCACCAGCACGTACGCGACGGAGTGGCCCTTCGGCGCGCCCGATGGGTCGGTCACGGTCGGGTTCACCACGTAGAACGGCGGGTCGTCGAGGTCGGGCTCGCGGTCTTCCAGCGCGGCGCGATCGGTGCGGCGGGCCGCGTTCGAGAGGTAGATGAGGTGGTGCGGCAGCTCGCGGTACACGGTGTCGAGCCCGAGGTAGAGCATGAAGGTCGAGCAGCTGTACTTCGCCCGCCCCAGCGCCGCGTTCGACAGCCGCGAGCCTTCGCGCCACCTCTGGGGAATGAGCCGCTGCGCCGCGTAGGGCAGGTCGGCGTTCACCACCACGAGGTCGGCCTTCAGCACCTCTCCAGAGGCGAGCCGAACGCCCTTCGCTTCACCGTTCTCGACGAGCACCTCGTCGACGGGGGCCGACATGCGGAAGGTGGCTCCGAGGTCTTGCGCGCACTTCATCATGCCGGCCGCGAGCGCTCGAAAGCCGCCCATCACGTGCCAGACGCCGAAGGCGAGCTCGAGGAAGGGAATGACGCCGAAGACGCTGGAGCACGTCGTCGGGTGCAGCCCGAGGTACTTCGACGGGTAGCTGAACGCGTACGAGACGCGGTCGTCGTGAAAGTGCTCGTCGAGGTGCGCGTAGAGCGTCTGCCACGGCTTGAACTTGAGCGTCGGGAGCAGCCGCAGCGGGTTGTAGTAGCCGACGTCGTCGGCCGGGTGCGCCATGAACTTCTCGTAGGCGATGAGGTACTTCGCCTTCGAGAGCTCGAACCACTTCTCGTACGCAGGCACGAGTGAGGGGTTCAGGCGCGCGAGCTCGGCCTTCATCTTCTGCTGGTCCCAGTGGGTGTCGAGGCGCGAGCCGTCCCAGAAATGCAGGCGCGTGTTCTCGGGCAGGCGAACGAGCTGCACGTAGTCTTCGATGCGGCGGCCCGCGCGGCGGAAGATGCCCTCGAGCACCTGCGGCAGCTGCATGATGCTGGGCCCGGTGTCGACGGAGTAGTCGCCCATGGTGAGGCCGCGCATGCGGCCACCGGGAATCGGCTCTTTCTCGACGACGGTGACGTCGAGCCCGAGGCCCGCGAGGTTGATGGCTGCCGAGAGGCCACCGGGGCCGGCTCCGACGATGAGCGCTTTCATGGAGCCCACTGGTAGCGGGGGCACGGCCACGAATCACGCGTTTCCATCGGTGAAACCCGCGCAGCCCTCGAACCGTACGGCGAAGGTTCAGGCGTCGGCGAGGCGGCTGCGCGACGAGACCGAGCGGCCCAGCGTCGAGGCCGTCTGCACGAGGTCGGCGCGGGTGAAGACCGTCGAGCGCATGCGCAACAACACCTGCACCACGCGCTGCTCGAGCCCCTTGCGGCTGATGCGATGCACCTCGATGGGCATCAGCTCGCTCGTCACCGCGGCCTCGGCCAGCACGGCGTTGACCAGGTGCGCGTGCACGACGTCATCTTCCATCGCTTGGGCGAAGTCGCGCAGGCGCGCCGAGGTCCACTGCGCCCACGGCTCGGCGTCGAGCGCGAGTTGATCAGCGGCCCGGTGGAGTTGATCAGCCAGCGCCCGCAACAGGTCGACGCAGACGAGCGCCGCCGGCCCGTCTTCGGCTTCGAGGGCCTTCGCCACCGCATCGAGGCCCAGCTGGGGCAGCGCACGCTTGAGCGCCTGCTGCAGGGAGTCGCCACCCTTGATCCGAGTCGCCAGCACCCCGCCGAACGTGACAGACGACCCCCGAATCGACGCCGGAAGGCGTTGAATCCACTGGGAGACGCGCGCGGCAAAGCTCGGCAGCATGTCTGCATTGTCCTCCAGCCCGAGCGCCGGGTTCACCGGCGATCTGTCAGGTGGATTGACGAAATGTGGGCAACCCTCGACCGGCTCGCAGGCACCCGTGCAGAGCGCAGCTCTGAGCTGCGCTGGCGTGGGCGCTTCGTCGCGTCGCTGTCAGCGGCGGCCTTGATCGCCAACGTGCTGCAGATCGCCAGCAACGTCGCCCTCGCCAACTGGCCGAACGTGGCGGCGAACGCCGTCGGCTTCGTCCTCATCGCGCTGTGGCTGTTGCTCTGGCGACGGTTCGAGCGCGCCGACTGGCAGGGTGACTCGTTCGGAGCCTTCGCGACGCTCATCTACTTCGCGAGCCTGCTCTTCAACAAAGACATCTCGGCGCTGATGTGGCTGGCGGTGACGCCGCTCATCTGCCTCTTCATCGGCGGCGGCGGCCAGGGGCTGCGGTGGGCCATCATCGATGCCGTCGCGGCCTTCGTGGGGGTGGCCATCATCGCGACCGACGCGGCGCCCGCAGCGCTGGCTCCGGTGACGTCGGCCGAGGTGATGTCGCGGGTGGTGGCGCTGCTCATCGTGGTGCCCGTCATCGGCGCCATCTGGGACGCGTCGGCCCGGAGCACGATGGCCGAGCTCTCGCGCAAGACCGAAGAGGCGCAGGCCGCTGAGCGCGAGAAGAGCCGGTTCCTCGCGAACGTGAGCCATGAGCTGCGAACGCCGCTCCACGGCATGCTCGGGGTGGTCGAGCTGATGCGCGCCGAGCCCGCGCCGCCGAAGACCCAGGAGCGCCTCGAGCTGCTGCGGGGCTCGGGCCAGCTGTTGAGCGAGCTCATCGACGACCTGCTCGAGGTGACGGGGCACGACACGGGCCCGATGCGGCTCGACGAAGAGACGGTGCGCCTCGACGAGGTGCTCGACGCCGCCCTCGAGGTGCACCGCGCCGAGGCGCGCCGAAAACACCTGGCGCTGGTGACGACGGTCGACGGCGCCGCGCTGTCGGTGCGGGCCGACCCGAGCCGGCTGCAACAGGTGGTGCACAACCTCGTGGGCAACGCCGTGAAGTTCACCTCGGCCGGCTCGGTGCTGGTGCGCGTGGTGGTGCGGCACGAGGGCTCGTCGTGCGCGGTGCAGCTCGACGTGAAAGACACCGGGCCCGGCATCGGCGCCGAGGCGCAGAGTCGGCTCTTTCAGCCCTTCTCGCGCGCGAACGACGACCACCGCCTCGGAGGCGTCGGGCTCGGGCTGTCGATCACCCGCGCCATCGTCCTGCGCCTGGGCGGCACGCTCTGGGTCGAGTCGGCAGAGGGCGCAGGCGCGCTCTTCTGCGTGCGGCTACAGCTGCCCGTCGTGGCCGCCGTCGAAGCCGCGCCCTCGAACGTGCTCGCCTTTCCGCTGCGGCTGCGGGTGCTGGTCGTCGACGACAACGCCATCAACCGCGCGGTGGCCAGGGGGCAGCTCGAGCACCTCGGCGTGGCGGTGACGACGGCGGAAGACGGCCGGCGGGCGCTGGGCTTTCTCGAGCGTGAGGCCTTCGACCTGGTGCTGATGGACCGGCACATGCCCGAGTGCGACGGGCTCGAGGCGACGCGGCTGATTCGCGAACGGGAGCAGACGAGCGGTGGGCACCTGCCCGTCGTCGGCGTCACCGCGAGCGTGCAGCCCGAAGACCTCGAGGCGTGCCGTGCAGCCGGCATGGACGAGGTGTTGATGAAGCCGCTGCCGATGGAGCGCCTGCGCGACGTGCTCACGACGTACGTGCCGACCAAGCGCCGCACGGCCTGATACCGTCGCGCGCATGCAACGACGCGTGACGTTCTTCTCAGACGGCTCGAAGTGCAGCGGCGTGCTGCGGCTCCCCGACGACCTGAAGCCGGGCGAGCGCCGGCCCGCGGTCGTGTTCTGCGCGGGCTTCAGTCTCGTGAAAGAGGTGTGGCTGCCCACCAACGCCGAGGCGCTCGTCGAGGCCGGCTTCATCACGCTGAACTTCGACTACCGCACGTTCGGCGAGAGCGAAGGCGCGCCCCGCTGCCGCCTCGTGCCGCGCATGCAGGTGGAGGACGTGCGCAGCGCCCTGTCGTTCCTCGAGACGCTGCCCGAGGTCGACGCATCGAAGCTGGCGGTGTTCGGCGTCTCGCTCGGCGCGAGCATCGCCGTCGGCACGGCGGGCATCGACCGGCGCGTGAAGGCGTGCATCGCCGTCGCCGGTCCGGGCGACTTGAATCGCGTGTGGAGCGCCTTCCCCACCTTCGAGGGCTTCAACGCCAAGGTGCAGGCCGCCCGGCGGAAGTTCTGCGCGACGGGCGAGGTCTCGTACGTGAGCGTGTTGAAGCTGCTCTCGAGTGACCCCCTGACGTGCGCGCTGCTCGAGAAGGCGGCGCCGTCACACCCGACGTGGCGGCTCGAGGTGACGTTCGAGTCGCTGGCCGACCTGTTCGAGTTCCGCCCCGAAGACGTCGCCCACGGCATTCGCGCAGGGCTCTTCATCTACCCTGCGGCCGATGCGCTGGTGTCGGGCGTCGAGGTGGTGTCGATGGCGAGCAAGTGCCGCGGCGACAAGGAGCTGCTGCCGCTCGAGGGCATTCACCACCACGAGATCTACGAGAAGGGCGCTGGCTTCGCGCCCATCATGGCGGCCGCCAGGCGCTTCCTCGGCCGCACGCTCTGAGGGCTTCTCACTGCAGATTGACGCGAAGCACCGATGACCGCGACGTCGTGAGGTCGACGGTCGCGAGGAAGAGGAAGGGGCCATCGATGGCGAGGCCCTCGATGGTGCCGCTGACGTTGCAGCCCACGAGCTGGTCTCGAACGAGCTGGCCCGACTCGCGAAAGCTGGCGACCGAGAAGGGGCCGCCAGCGAACCCGACCTGATACGCGATGTGCCACTGCGAGAGCAGCGGGTCCCACACGATGCGCGAGCTCGAGCTGCGAATGCCGCTGCGAAGGGGCAGGCTCGACAGCTGGAGGTTCTGCGAGTCGAACTTCACGAACATGAGCGCGCCTCCGTCGAACGACTCGACGCTGGCACCAGCGAGGCCTGCGCGGTTGGAGGCGATGGAGCGCGGCGAGCCGGGCAGAGCAACCGTGCCGAGATGGCTGCCGTCATCGGCGAAGCCGTGCAACGAGCTCGCGCCCAGAACGAAGTAGCCACCCTGCGTCCACGAGACGGCGTCTGGTTTGCCCATGAAGTCGTTCGGCATGAGCGTGCGGGTGAAGCCGATGCCGCCATCCATGAAGCGCGTCTGCATCATGATGCGGCTGGGACCACCGATGGACCAGAAGAGGGCGAACTCGTCACGGGTGGGGTTGTAGGCGACGTCGTGCACCGTCCAGTCGACGGTGTCTGGCACGTCGGTGAACACCTGCCCCTGCTGCCCCGAGTAGAGCGTCATGGACTGGGCGAAGGAGAAGGTGCCTCCCAACACGAGCGAGCGGCCACCGTGCGTCGCTCGTGAGCCAAAGCCCGACCCGGAGTGGCTCCACGTCTCATCGAACGTGCCGAGCGAGCCGCCGTCGAAGTCGAGACGGAAGTTCCTCGTCGTCCAGCCAGTGGTGAACACGCCTGCACGTGCTTCGAGCGCACCAGGAGACTCGATGGCGAGCGAAGTGAGACTGACGGCCGGAAGCGACGCGAGCACCTCGCATGACAGCGCAGCACCACTCGACTGACCGCCACCGAAGCCGGAGGAGCCACCACCGAAGCCGGAGGAGCCACCACCGAAGCCGGAGGAGCCACCACCCACGCCGGAAGAGCCCCCACCGGAGGACCCGCCGCCACGCGCAGAGCCCCCATCTCCTTCATCCCTGCCCGCAGTGACGGGAATCAGACAAGCAGTGAACATCACTGTGCTCACTGCAAACGAAAGAACCTTCATTGGGGCGCTCCTGAGGGTTGGTGCCCGTCAGTGGCCGAGCCTCGTCAAATCCGTCACCAGGCTTCAGACCGGCGACCAGCAGGTGTGGAACCCGACGGGAATTCGCTGCGGCAGCTCGACCGTCGCGATGGGCCCGGCCTCGACGTGCTTCGCGTCGAGCACGATGCCGATGGAGCGCTGCTCCGCCGCGTTGGTGAGACACGTCACGAGCCAGCCGTCGTCTTCCGAGGTGCCGCCGGGCCGCGCGGTGAAGACCGCTTCGCTGCCGTACCAGCCCTTCGCAAAGTCGTACTTCGTCGAGGTCTTCTGCTCGAGGTCGTACTTGAGCACGCCGTCGAACATGAGGTCGGGCCGCGGCGCGACGCGCGGGTTGTACGAGTAGCGCACCTTCGTGCCGGCGAGCGCGTCGTTCACGCGGGGGAACTCGGTGGAGACGTCGTCGAGCTGCTCCTCGTGCACGGCGCCGGTCTTCAGGTTGAAGCGCCAGCGATAGAGGTGCGGCACCAACTCGATGAACTCGAGCCGCGCGACCTTGCCATCGGTGCGCTGGTCTTTCGGAATCGGGTCACCGACGCGGCAGCCGACGAGCACGACCTCGTCACCGACTTCGTACGCGTTGATGGTGTGGTACATGTAACAGCTCTTCGCCTCGAACCAGCGCACGTCGGCGTTGGTGCCGAGCCGCGGAATGATGCCGAAGCGCGCGGGCGATTCTTTGTCGAAGCCGATGCGCCGCTTCCCCTGCGCGAGCAGCGCCTGGTCCCAGCCGAGCGGCAGGTCCATCAAGATGCTGAAGCGTTCGGTGAGCGCGATGTCGTGCTGAATGTGCGGCGTGGGAAGCTCGATGACCTCGTCACGCAACAGCTCGCCCGTGCGGCTCACCACGCCGTAACGCATCCACGGTTTGCGGACGATGGAGTAGTCGAAGAAGACGAGCTCGCCGGTGCGCGGGTCGACCTTCGCGTGGGCCGACATCGCGCGCACGAGTTTGCCGCCGAAGCGCTCGGGGCCGATGGTGGCGAGGGTGACCGGGTCGAGCTGGTACGGAGTGCCGCACATCCACCACAGGGCGAGCAGCTTGCCGTTGTGGAAGACGAGGTCGGTGTTCGCGGTGTCTTTCAGACCGTTCGGTTTGACGGGCTCCATGATGCCGGTCCACAGCGCCTTGCCGGCTGCGCGCTCGGCTTCGAAGCCGGCGGTGCGAATCCACTTGTTCACGTAGCTCGCCTTGCCGTCGCGAAAGCGCAGGCCGTGCACCATGCCGTCGCCG
>JAEUJR010000524.1 GCA_016793585.1 Archangium sp. | reverse complement strand
GACGGTGCCCGGTCGAGGCAGCTCGCTCATCGGCGGCACGCTGAAGGGTGAAGTCACCCGCGCCGAGCTGACGACGCTGCTGACCGATGGCTTCTTCCCGAAGTGTCAGGTGAGCGACGTTCCCGTTTCCGCTCGGCGGTCGGGTCTTGCCCAGGTGGCGCTCCCGTATGCGCAGGACGCGGGCATCACGAAGCACCTCGCCGCGTTCCTCTCGCGTCAGGCCGGTTCGCTGCAGCTGTCGACGTCGTTCGCGCAGCCGACCGCCGTGCTGTTCAACGGAGGTGTGTTCAAGGCCGAGCCGCTGAAGTCGCGCGTGCTCGAGGTGTTGAACACGTGGCTGTCGACCGCCGGCGCGAAGCCGGCGAAGGAACTTCCGGGAGCGGATCTCGATCTCGCCGTCGCGCGTGGCGCTGCAGCGTACGGCTGGGTGAAGAGCGGCCACGGCATTCGCATTCGTGGCGGCACCGCGCGCAGCTACTACGTGGGTGTCGAGGCCGCGATGCTGGCTGTGCCCGGCTACGTGCCGCCCGTGAAGGCGCTGTGTGTCGCGCCGTTCGGCATGGAAGAGGGCACGCAGGCCGACGTTCCGCCGCAGGAGTTCGGGCTGGTCGTCGGAGAGCCCACGCGCTTCCGCTTCTTCTCGTCGTCGACGCGCCGTGACGACGCGGTGGGCTCGATGGTGGAAGACGCCGAGCACGCGAAGGATCTGGAAGAACTGCCGCCCATCGAGACCTCGCTCGCGGGCAATCAGGTCGGGCAGCTCGTGCCCGTGAACCTGCAGGCGGCCGTCACCGAGCTCGGCGCGCTCGAAGTTCGTTGTCTGGAGCGCGGCGGCAAGGGCCAGTGGAAGCTCGAGCTCAACGTGCGCGAGCGGGAGTAACCCCTCATGTCGTTCATCATCGGCATCGATCTCGGAACATCGAACTGCGCAGTCGCCTTCACGGATCCGAAGGACGGCGCCAGAGCGAAGATCGTCGACTTCCCCGTGCCCCAGCTCGTTCGGCCCGGCGAGCAATCGGCGCGGCCGTTGTTTCCTTCGGTCGTGTACCAGCCGTTCGACGGTGAGTTCCCTGCGGGCTCGACTGCGATGCCGTGGAACGACGGAGCGCGAGTCACCGGTGAGTTCGCGCGCTGGCAGGCCGGCCGTGTTCCGCAGCGGGCCATCACCTCGGCGAAGAGCTGGCTGATTCATCAGGGCGTCGATCGACAGGCTCCGATTCTGCCGTGGGGCGCGCCGGCCGAGGTGCCGCGGCTGTCTCCCGTCGGAGCGCAGGCCGAGCTGTTGAAGCACCTCGCGCAGTCGTGGAACGCCGCGCACCCTGAAGCGCCCATCGCGCAGCAAGACGTGGTGCTGACGATTCCCGCGTCGTTCGATGAGGCCGCGCGCGCGCTGACGATTCAGGCCGCGAGAGAAGCCGGCTTCGATCTGCAGCGGCTGACCTTGCTCGAAGAGCCGCAGGCCGCGTTCTACGACTTCACGTCGCGGCATCGTGATTCGCTCGAGAAGGCGCTCCAGGGCACGCGGTTGGTGCTCGTCGTCGACGTCGGCGGTGGCACGACGGACTTCTCGCTCGTGCAGGTCGCGATGCTGCCTGAGGGCCCAGCGCTGCAGCGGCTCGCGGTTGGCGACCACCTGCTGCTCGGTGGCGACAACATGGACGCGGCGCTCGCTCGGCGCCTCGAGAGCAAGCTCTTCACCGATGGCCGCACGTTCTCGGCCGCGCAGTGGGCCCAGGCGATTCAGCAGGCGCGTGGAGCGAAAGAAGCGGTGTTGTCGAAGGGCGGGCCTGACGTTCACGCGGTGTCGATCGTCGCGGGCGGCAGCAAGCTGATCGGCGGCACGTTGTCGTCGCAGTTGACGCGGGAAGAGATCGCACAGACCGTGGTCGACGGCTTCTTCCCGAAGGTCGCGGCTGATGCAGTGGTGGCGAGCGCTGCACGTGGAGGCGTCGTCGAGCTCGGCCTTCCGTTCGCGAAGGATCCGGCCATCACGCGGCACCTGGTGGCGTTTCTTCGGGCGCACGCCGAGGCGGGATTCAAGGCGCTGGGCCAGACGGCCGATGGCCTGCCAAGACCCGACGCGATTCTGCTCAACGGTGGTGTCTTCAATTCACCGACGCTGGCGACGGCGCTGGTCGATGCGGTGTCGGCGCTGTTTCCCAATGCTCCGCGCGTGCCGTTGCTCAAGCACGACTCACTCGATCTCGCGGTGGCGCGTGGTGCGGCGTACTCGGGGCTCGCGCGTCGGGCGCTGGGGAAGAAGATCGGTGGTGGGGCTCCGCGTGCGTTCTACGCGTTGGTCGCTGGTGGAGCTGGCGGCAAGCAGGGCCTCTGCCTCATTCCGCGCGGGCTCGAAGAAGGCTCGACGGTCGAACTGAAGGAGCGTGAGTTTCAGCTCACCCTCGGCAAACCGGTGCAGTTCCAGTTGTACTCGACGACGGCAGACAGGCTCGATGCGCCGGGTGCGGTCGTGTCGCTCGAAGACGAGATCTTCAAGCCGTTGCCGCCGATCCACACCATCCTCGCGGGAGCGAAGGGCAGCACGATCGGCGTGCACCTGCTCTCGACGTTGTCGGAAGTCGGCACGCTCGCGCTCTCGTGCGTGGCGGGTGATCAGCGCTGGCGCCTCGAGTTCGAGCTTCGCGGAGCCGCGCGCACGCAGGACATCACCGTCACCGAGTCGATGCCTGCGAAGTTCGTCGAGGCGACGACCGAGGTCGAGCGCGTCTTCGGCACCAAGCCGCTGCCGGTGAAGCCGCAAGACGTGAAGCAGTTGTTCAAGACGCTCGAGCGCATTCTCGGGCCGCGTGAGACGTGGCGATTGCCGGTGCTCCGCGAGCTGTGGACGTCGCTGTTCGCGGGCGTGTCGAAGCGTCGCCGCTCGGTCGATCACGAGAAGGTGATGTTCCAGCTGCTCGGGTACTCGCTGCGTCCGGGAGTCGGCTACCCGCTCGATGCGTGGCGATGCGAGCAGACGTTCTCGCTCTTCAAAGACCTGGTGACGAACCACGGAGAGCAGCCCGTGTGGGCCGAGTTCTGGATTCTCTGGCGTCGCATCGCGGGCGGGTTGAACGAGACGGCGCAGCTGCAGCTTCACGCGGTGCTCGAGCCGCATCTCGCGCGACGGGTTCCCGTGGGCCTGCCGACGCCGACGACGAAGCTGAAGGGCATCGTTCCCGAAGCGCTGGAAGAGATGGTGCGCTGCGCGGCGTCGCTCGAGCTGTTGCCGGTGGGAAAGAAGGCCGAGCTCGGCGCCTGGGTCGCGTCACGGTTGGGCAGCCCTGAGACGGCGGGTGGTCCATGGGCGTGGGCGCTCGGACGACTTGGAGCCCGCGTTCCCGTTCACGGAGCAGCACACAAGGTCGTGAGCGCAGAGACCGCCGAGGCGTGGATCGCGCAGTTGTTGTCGCTCGATCCGAAGAAGCACGACACGGCCGGGTTCGCGCTCGCGTTGCTGGCGAGGCGAACGGGTGACCGCGTTCGTGACGTCGATGACGCGACGCGGGCGAAGGTGCTCGCGCACTTCAAGGTGATCAACGCTCCGGAGTCGTGGACACAGATGGTCGCGCAGGTGGTTCAGCTGTCGGCCGCCGATGAAGCGCGCGCGCTCGGTGACACGCTGCCCGTCGGCTTGAGTCTGTGACCTCGCAGACTTCGGTCATGAACGAGGTGTTGGCTCCGGCCGCCGAACTCGAGGCGCTGCTTCCCGAGCTCCGTCGAAGGGCTCAATCGCTTGCCCTCGCGCCAAAGCTGCTGTTCGGACGTTCTGGGGAGGCGCTTCTCCTCTCGATGCTCTTCGAGCGCTGGCCCGAATTGGTCGCCGGACTTTCTGTCGAGACTCGCTTCTACAATCGATACTTCTGGTTCCTCAGGTTCGTCGCCCTGCACACAGACACTCACGGACCTGACGCCGGTCTGCAGCAGCAGGCATTTCAGCTTCTCGAGTCGGCGGAGTTCGATGTCGACTCCGAGCTACTCCAGCAGATCGAAACGGAGGCGGGTCGGCCCTGAGGCTCAGCGGAGGCACGGCTGATCGCGCACGACCCGCTTCGTCGACGGCGGGTTCTTCACCAACTTCGCTTCAGGCCGAACGGGCCGGCGGACGAGTTCACCGCCACAGTTCAGACACTTCATCGAGAGCGACTTCGCGCACGCCGCACACCACGTGCACTCGAAGCTGCAGATGAACGCCGCGGCGTCGGGCGGAAGATCACGGTCACAACACTCACAGTTCGGTCGCAGCTCGAGTGCCATCACTTCGATCCTGTCGCAGCCGCGGCCGCCAACCGTTCCTTCATTCGTTTCTGCGCCTCACGCTCGACATTCTTGTACGTGTCCGTCACGCCCTTCTCGTTCCCCATGTTCGCGGCGAAGGCCGGAATCCACCCGCCGGGGTCGACCGCGAACTTGTGCACGAGCCACGTCTTGCCGCCCTCCTTCGGCGTCGCGAGCCACATGCCGTCGTTCGTCTGCAATCGAATGATGCCAGACCGCTCTGGCAGCAGCTTCGGCCGCGCCACCCACTTCGCCTCGAACGTTCCCGTGCCGTCGGCGTTCACCGACTGCGGCTGCCAGAGCTGCGTGACGTAGTCGCGCTTTCCCACCACGGGCAGATCGATGAGCGTGTAGATGATGATGCTCTGGTCCTCCGGGTGCTCCCTGATGACTCGCGCGTCGACCATGTACGGCATGAACGACTTCAGCCGCGGCACGTTCATCAGCGCGTCCTGCACGTCGATGAGCGGAGCGTTCACTTCGCCCTCGGCCCACACTTCTTTGATCGCCGTGCCCGTCACCGGCCGGTTCTTCACCGTCACCGGCCCCTTCACCACCGTCTCCCACTTCGCCTCGTCGGCCAGACTCGCCCCCGAAACGAGGAGCCCGAACACCCAGCTGGCAGCGACGCGCGACACGAGACGCCGAGTGTAGCGCCCGTGAAACGATGGTGCTAACCGCACCGCCGCCCAGTCGTCTTCGGGGGTTGTCGCAGCGCGCCCCGCACGAGGTGAAGTCGTGTCGCCAGAGTCCCGAACCGCCCAGCTGCTGACGAAACTCGCGAACTTCAGCTTCTCGCGGCCCGTGCTCGTCGTCATGGTGCTGCTGACCATCGGCGGCTCCTTCGCATTCATCGCCAGCCGCCTCGGCTTCCGCGGCGACTTCATCGAGCTGCTGCCCGACTCCACGCGCGAAGTGCAGGACTTGAAGATCGTGCAGGAGATGGCCGGCGGTGGCGGCTACTTCGTCGTGCGCGTTCGCGGTGACTCGAAAGAGACCCGCCGCGCCTTCGCCGCTGCGCTGGCGACGAAGCTCGAGGAGCAGAAGGACATCGTCTCGTACGTCGAGTACCACTTCGACGCCTCGTTCTTCGCGACCCGCGCGTTGTGGCTGTTGCCCTCCGACAAGCTGAAGACGCTCGGCGAAGAAGTCGACGCGCGCATCACCTGGGAGAAGCAGCGCGCCCTGCCTGGCTTCGTCGATCTGCTCGATGAAGCGCCGCCGCCGACGCTCGAGGAGATCGAAAAGAAGTACGGCAGCCAGGCCCGTCAGAGCGAGTACATCGAGGGCCGCACCGCGCCCGAGCTGTACATGTTCGTCAAGCCGACGAAGCAGGCCGGCGATCTCGACTTCAACCGCCAGCTGCTCGGCAAGGTGACCGAGGTCACCAACTCGATGACGCCGCAGTACCCGCAGATTCAGGTCGACTTCACCGGCGCCTTCGTCGCGCGCGTCGAAGAGGACGACGTCATGCGCGAAGACCTCGGCCGCGCCGGCCTCGTCTCGACCGTGCTCGCGCTCACCATCATCCTGCTCTCCACGCGCCGCATCACCGCGCTGCTCGTCGTCGCGCTGCCCGTCGCCCTCGGCATCTCGGCCACCTTCGCCTTCGCGTACTTCACCATCGGCCACCTGAACCCGGTCACCGGATTCCTCGGCGCGATCCTCGTCGGCCTCGGCCTCGAGTACGGCACCCACCTCGCGATGCGCTACTGGGAGGAGCGTCGCCAGGCCGACGTGCTGCCCGCGCTTCGCACCACCATCATCAGCACCTTCCCCGGAGCGCTCACCAGCGCCACCACCAACGCCGTCGCCTTCCTCGTGCTGCTCGCCAGCCGCTTCGACGCCTTCAAGCAGTTCGGCAGCATCGCGGGCTTCGGCGTGATGGCCACCGTCATCTCGGCGTACGTGATGGCTCCGGCCATTCTGCGGCTCGCCGAGCGCCTTCGCCCCTTCAAGGCCGACAAGATCGCGCTCGACGCCGACGGAAACGAGAAGACGGGCCCCCGCGTTCCGACGTCGGCGCTCGTCGCCATCATCGTCGGCATCACCGCCATCGCCGCGGTCTCGGCCACGTACGCGCCGAAGGCGTCGTTCGAGAAGGACCTCAAGCGGCTCAAGGGCAAGTCGCCCGCGACCGAGCTCGACGAGGCCATCAACGATCAGCTCGGCATCATCATGACGCCGGCGATCGTCGCGGTGAAGACGCTCGACGAAGCGCAGAAGCTCGCGACGCTCTCCCGTGAGTACAAGGTCGAGAAGGGCGCCGCGTCTGCGATTCACGAGATCGCCTCGATCAACGACTTCTTCCCGCCGCCTGCCGACGTCGAGGCACGCCGCGCCGCCATTCTGCGGCTCGGTGAGGTGCTCCAGCGCGTTCCCGAGTCGATTCGCACCGGCAAAGACAAGGAGCGCTTCGACTCCCTCGCGAAGATGATCGCCTCGCAGCCCTGGGGGCCCGACGAAGTGCCCAACGAGCTGCGCCGCCGGTTCCAACCCATCAAGGGTGAGGGCACCTTCGTGCTCATCTTCCCTTCGGTCACTGGCTACAACGCCGACTCACTCGACCGCTGGGCCGCCGACGTCGACGAGGTGATGGCGCGCGGCCTCAAGGCAGGCATCGACCCGCGGGTGCTCGACACCAACCGCATCGCGTCACGCATCTTCACCATCGTGCGCGAAGACGGCCCCTTCATCATGGGCGCCGCCGGCCTCGTGGTGTTCGTGATGATCCTCATCAGCCTGCGCTCGCTCACCCGCACGATCCTGGTGACGGTGCCGCTCTACATCGGCATCACCTGCATCTTCGGCGCGATGCAGCTCTTCGACGTGAAGCTCAACTTCCTCAACGTCGTCGTGCTGCCGAACCTGCTCACCATCGCCGTCGACAACTCCGTGCACCTGTACCACCGGTACATGGAGGAGGGCCCCGGCTCCATCGGGCACGCGCTGCGCCACACCGGCTTCGCGTCGTTCGTCGCCACCTGCAGCAACGCCGCCGGCTACGCCGCCCTCTTCGTGGCGCGGCACGAAGGCTTGCGCAGCATCGCGTGGCTCGCCGTGCTCGGCGTCATCTGCTCGTTCATCGGCACGACCATTCTGTTCCCCGCCCTGCTCGAGCTCGTGGAGCGCCTGAAGCTCAAGTCGCCGCCGCCGGCCCCCGAGATCGCGCCGAAGTGATCAGCCGACCGCGATGACCGACTTGCCGCGCGCGTGACCGTTCGCGAGCTCGGCGATCGCCGCGCCTGCCTCCTCCAGCCTCCACACCTTGCCGAGGGGCGCCTTCAGCTTGCCCGCGACGATTAGCTCGACGAGCGAGACCAGCGCTGGCTGCTTCACGAACGACGAGACGGGCTTGAGCGACTGGCTCACGAAGGGCGCGAGCAGCAGCGCCGCGAACACCCGCCGCATCATGCCGAGAATGGAGCCGCCCCCTTCGCCGCCGATGACGGCGAGCGTGCCCTTCGGCGTGAGCGCGGAGCGCAGCTCCGACAACGAGCGGTTGCTCACCGTGTCGATGATGACGTCGTACCGTTTGCCCGACGCCGTGAAGTCCTCGCGGGTGTAGTCGACGACGTGCGAGGCACCGAGCTGCCGCACGAACTCGGCCTTCGCGCCGCTGCACACGCCCGTCACCTCGGCGCCCATCGCCTTCGCGAGCTGCGTGGCGTAGCCGCCGACGCCACCGGCTGCGCCGATGACCAGCACTGACTGGCCCGGCTGCACCTTCGCCACGTCACGCACCGCCGCCAAGGCCGTCGCCGCCGACACGGGAATCACCGCGGCCTCTTCGAACGACAGCCCTGCCGGCTTGTGAATGAGCACCTCTTCTTTCGCGCGCGCGAACTCGGCGAACGCACCGTCACAGTTGCCGAACACCTCGTCGCCGGGCCGAAACCGCGTCACCTTCGCGCCCACGGCCTCGACCACGCCTGCCACGTCGAGCCCGCGCACCTTCGCCTTCGGCTTGAACACGCCGAACCCGAACAGCCGCACGAGGTACGGCCTGCCCGTCATGAGGTGCCACACGCCCGGGTCGACGCCCGCCGCGCGAACCCGCACCAGCACCTCGTCGTCGCCGATGGTCGGCCGCTCGATCTCCTCGAGCTTCAGCACTTCGGGGCCGCCGTACACGTCCTGGGTGATCGCCTTCATGTCGTCTCTCCGTTCGTCGGTGGGTGAAACAGGGCACACGCCAACCAGGACGGCCGCCATGACCGCCTCGACTCCGCGTGTGGTGAGGGAAGAACCGCTACGGCTCGGGGTACTGGAACACCTGCTCGAGCGGTACCTTGAAGACCCGCGCGATCTGAAACGCCATCTCGAGGGTGGGCGAGTACCTGCCCTGCTCGATCGCGATGATGGTCTGCCGGGTGACGCCGATGCGGTCAGCCAGCTCGGCCTGCGTCATCTCTCCGTTCGCGAACCGCAACGCGCGAATGGAGTTCGTCACCTGCGTCGGCGTCACCACGACGAGAACCCGCGTCGGTACGCCGCGAGCCGGGCCATGGAGCCGAACACTGCCGAGGCCACGAACGAGAGATAGATGACGTTCGCGATCCAGAAGTGCTTCGCCTCGAGCATCGAGAGCACCATCGCGACGAGCGCGCCGATGACGAGAAACGACTGGCCGACGAGGGTGCCGAAGCGCTCGATCTCGCGATCACGCACGTCGCGCTTGCCGGCGTCTTCGGGAGCCAGGAACGAGATGACGACGTTGCCGATGAGGTTCGCCACGATGGCCCCGCCAATGCTCACCAGCATCGGCGTCACGTACGCCACCTCGGTCAGCGCCATGCCCTGCGACCGCGCCATCAGAATCGCGCCGTAGACGGCGGCGCCCACCAGCGCGACCACCGCAAACACCCACGTGTTCTTTTCATCGAAGGACATCGGCTCGCCTCGCATGTCGAGAATCTTTGACACGCCATGAAGTAAAGCTCGATAGACATCATGTCAAGCAAGCCAGACATCACTTCAGGAGCAAGCGAGTTATTTCAACGCGATAGACTTCAATCAGAGAGCCCGGGCCGGTCTCTCACGACCATCATGGTGGCGACCATGGTCGTGCAGAGGTGCTCCTGGCCATCACGCAGGGCGAAGACCTCGCCGTTCACCACGCTGATGGTGCGGCCCGCCTTCACGACCTTCGCGCGCGCGATGATCGCCTCGCCTCTCGCAGGCGCGAGCAGGTTCACCTTGAACTCGATGGAGAGCACGCCAGCCCCTTCGGGCATCACCGAGAGCGCGGCGTAGCCACAGGCGCTGTCGACGACGGTGGTGACGACGCCCGCGTGCAGAAAGCCGTGCTGCTGGGTGAGGTCTTCGCGAAACGGCATTCGAATGGTGACCGCGCCCGGAGCGACGGCTTCGAGCGCACACCCGAACGTGGCCATGACCTTCTGGCGCGCGAAGCTGCTGCGAACGCGCGCTTCGACGTCCACCGCGTCAGCTCAGAGACTTCTTCATCTCGAGGTGCGGCATGCCCGCTTCTTCGAAGACGGCGCCGTCAGCCTCGTAGCCGTGGCGCTTGTAGAACTCCATGGCCGACAGCTGCGCGTGCAGCTTGATGCCGGTGAGCCCGCGCTTCTTCGCTTCGGCCTCGAGGGCGGTGAGCAGCTTCGCGCCGACGCCCGACTTGCGATCGCTCGAGAGCACGGCCATGCGACCCACGCGCCCCCACTTGCCGTTCGCGCCCGGAGGAGGCTCGGGCAGTTCGACGAGCCGGCCAGTGCCGATGGCGTGGCCGCCCTTCATCGCCAGCACGTGGTACGCGCTCGCGTCTTCGGCGTCGCGCTCGAGGCTCTCGGGAACGCTTTGCTCCTCGATGAAGACGACCTCACGAATGGCGAGGGCCTGAAAGAGCTCTCCCTCGTTCTTCACGGGCACGACGACGATGGGCGTGGCGGTGGCCGACATCGCGGCGCGTGATAGGGCACTTCGCAGGTGATGGCAAACGCGCGCAGCCTGATCGTCTTCTACCTGCTCTTCTTCATGTCCGTCGGCGTCACGCTGCCGTTCCTGCCCGTCTATTATCAATCACTTGATATCCAACCTTCGCAGATCGGCCTGCTGCTCTCGGTGGGGCCGTTCTTCGCGCTGGTGGCGCCGCCCCTGTGGGGCCAATTGGCCGACCGAACGGGTCGCCCCGGCCTGGTGCTCTTCGTTCTCTCGGTCGGGAGCCTGTGCGGTTTCGGCCTGCTGCTGACGGCGACGACCTTCCCCGCCGTGCTGGCAAGTCTCGCCCTGTTCTCGCTCTTCAGCGCGGCGACCACGACCGTCATCGACAGCCTCGCCCTCGCGCACGTCGAGCGGCACGGAGGCTCGTTCGCCGCGCTGCGCACCTTCGGCTCGGCCGGCTTCGTCATCGCCACCCTGGCGTTCGGCTTCTTCGTCGACGTCGTCGACCGGCGCGTCGTTCACGTCACGCTCGCGCTCATCGGCACCTACGCGGGCTGGGCAGGGCTCACGCTCGCGCGCACTCCCGCGGTGAAACGAACGGGGCCGCGCGCCGACCTCGCCGGAGCCGTCTCGCTGCTCGCGAACCCCCAGGTGCGCTGGCTGCTCGTCGCAACCGCCCTGCACTGGATCGCGAGCGCCCCGTATCACGGCAGCCTCGGCCTGCAGTTCAAGGCCCTGGGGTTCCCCCCGTCGACGGTCAGCCTCTCGGCCAGCGTCGCCGTCACCAGCGAGATGCTGGTGTTCTCGACCTGGTCGCGGTGGGGCCATCGCATCAAGCCGCGCGCGGTGCTCATGCTCGCGTTCGCCGTCAGCGCTTTTCGCTGGGGCGCGATGGGCTTCACCTCGTCGGCCACGCTGCTCGTCGCGCTGGCCGGCCTGCATGGAATCAGCTTCGGCGCCTTCTACGTCGCCGGCATCTCGTGGGTCGCCGAGCGTGCGCCGGGGTCGCTTCGGTCGACCGGCCAGTCGCTCTTCGTCGCGGCCACCTTCGGCATTGGCGGCCTCATCGGCTTCACCGGCTCGGGCAGGCTCTACGACCTGGTCGGAGGCCACCGGCTCTTCCAGCTCGCCGCGCTCGCCGAGGTGCTGCCCATGCTCGTGGTCGCCTTCCGGCTCGTCGATCGCGCAGAAAACGCGCCTGCAGCGGCCGCGGCCTCTTGATGAGGGTCAGCCGCTGCGAGAATACCCACTGAGACGAGTCGTCCTTCGTGTCCGGTGCTACCTTTGGAGCCGCCATGCGACTGATTGCGTCCCTCCTCGTCCTCTTGCTCGCTGCCCCTGCCCTCGCTCAAAAGGAAGACCTGTTCGGCTCGGGCAAAGCCGTCGTCTTTCGCGAAGAGACGATGGACCGGCGCTTCGCGAAGTCGAAGCTGGCCAAGATGCTCGCGGAGGGTTCACAGGACCCGGCCTGTGTGCAGTTGATGGGCGCGCTCTTCGTGGCCCTCGCTGAGATCGGCCCCACCCTTCACAAACGCGACGAGAACTTCGTGCTCGACCCGAACCTGAAGGCGGCGATCGAGACGCAGGCCACCACGCCCAGCTTCCCCGCGATGGCGTACCTGCTCTCGATGGTTCGCCGGGTGATGATCGACAAGCGCCTGCCCGACGCGTGGCTCGAGACGGCCAAGGCCATCAACCCGCAAGTGAAGATCATCGACCTGGGCAAGCTGAAGATGCTGAACGAGGGCGTCTCGCTCGTCGACTCGAGCTACTTCCAGATCCCCATCCTCAAACAGCGGTACTACCTCGAGGTGGTGGGAGCCAACAGCGCGGTCACCACCGACGTGGCCGCCTCGTTTCGTGATGCGTACCTCGATCGCGCGGTCGCGTGGGGAGGCGCGCAGCTCATCGACGCCGGCTCGAACGCGCCGAAGAAGAAGAAGGGCAAGAAGTACAACCCGGTCGAGTTCGGCGAGCTCGTCGCGATTCTCGAGTGGCTGCCGCCCGACCCGCGCAAGACCGAGATCGACTTCTATGGCGACGCCTCGAAGAAGCCGCCTCCGCCGGTGAAGATCATCGCGAAGCTCGCCCCCAAGCAGTTCTCCGATCTCGAAAAAGCCGCCCGCGGCCAGCGCATGATGGTGCGAGGCCAGTTCTGGGAGATGAACCGCGACGTCACCGAGGTCGAGGTGCGCGACGCCGTGCTCTTCGAAGATCGCGACTGGTACGGAGCCATGCTCGCCGACCCCAACGTCGTGGCCGCCTGCCCGGCCGCCATCAACGAGCTGACGGGCATCGGGCCCGCCCAACCGGGCGGCTTCAAGCACTGATTCACCCAGCGGGTTTCTGAGCGCCCGCGGGTCGGTCAAGACGCCCGGGTCCTGCCAGTTTGCCAACGGGGGCCATCGGGGCCACCAGATCCAACCGGTTACGACTGGCACGTGCAGTGCTGCGAGAACCGCTCATGTCCTCGCGCGTGTCTCGCCCGCCACCTCCCGCCGTCGCTTCGCGGAGCGAGTCGACTCAGCCCTTCAAGGCCCTGCTCGATGAGGTTCGACGAACGTCACCCAACCCGCCTGGGCTGAAGAAGAAGCCGAACACCACTCCGCCCGCCATCGCCCCGGTGAAGGCCGACACGAGCCGGGTTCCCACCCAGAAGATCGCTCGAGCCACTGTGGTCGCCGCTCAGGCCCAGGCCAGCGCACAGACGACGGTACAGGCCCGCGCGAGGGTCGAGAGTGAGGCCCAGCGGCTGGAGTCGGTTCGGGCGCACCACGTCACCACCGCCGAGAGCAGCACCACGGTTCGCGCGGAGTCGACCGAGAGCGCCGAGCAGAAGACGAACGCGCGCGTGGTCGATCTCATCGTGAAAGAGCTCGTCGCCGAGTTCGAGACCCGGCCCGGCGGCGCGGCGTCTCAGAAGGTCGGCAACCCGCTCCAGCCCATCTCGTCGCTCAACGAGCTGCCGTTCGCGCTTCCCGCTCCGCAGCCGCGCCCCACGCCCGAGGTTCGGGCTGCACAGGCCGCGGCCCTCATCGAGCGCATCGACACCTTCGTTCGTTCGCAGCGGCCCGCCCTCGCGCTCACGCTCAACAACTCGCTGGGCGCCCGGGTGGAGATCGAGAAGCTGGGCCCCGGCCGCATCGCGCTCAAGCTGGTCGGCCAGAACGGCCCGCCCGACGCAGACACCGTGAACCGCATTCGTGACGAGCTCGAAGCGCGCGGCCTCAAGGTCGGGGCGCTCTCAGTCGGCTGACGAGCCCAGCATTCCGGCGGCGGCCAGCACCTCGACGACGACCGCGCCGAGCACTGCGGTGCCGAGCGCGAACTGCGCGAGCATGGGCAGCCGCAGCAACCCGACGAACCGGCCTGGCGCGAACATGAGCGCGAGCTGAAAGCCGAGCAGCAGAAGCGCGACGACGCGAACGGCGATCACCCAGCGCGGACGACGAGCGGCCACGACGCCTCCTTCACGAAGAACGAAGCCCCTGCACCGACCATGCGGAGCAGGGGCTGTATCGAACTGCGACCGGCGGGCGGGCCTACTTGCCCGGCGCCATGTCGAGCATCGAGCGCTTGCCCTCTTTGTCCTTGAACTGCTCGGCCTCGGGCAGCGGCGACTTCTTCTCGGAGATCTGCGGCCACTTCGTCGCGAGGTCGGCGTTGAGCGCCTTGTACTCCTTCCACGTCTCGGGAAGGTCGCCCTCGGGGAAGATCGCCTTCGTCGGGCAGACGGGCTCGCACGCGCCGCAGTCGATGCACTCGTCAGGGTGAATCACGAGGAAGTTGGCGCCCTCGTAGAAGCAGTTGACGGGGCACACCTCGACACAGTCGGTGTACTTGCACTTGATGCACGGCTCGGCGACGACGTAGGCCACGACGAACTCCTTTGCGTTCAACAGGTCGATGAAACGCGCAGGGGTGTACCGCCGCGCGTCGCCAATTTCACCGAAGAAAGCGGCCTCGTTTCTCAGCAGCTGAGAGGCGCGGCACGTCGAAGTTGAGACGCAATTGCTTCTCGCCAGCGGCAAGAGCGGTAGTGTCCGCGCGCTTTTGAAAACCGCGCCCGTGCCGTGACGGGTGCGCGCCACGAGCTCCGGCCGAGCGGAGCTGCCCGAGGAACCGATGCTCTCGACGATCGTCGCTACGTTGACTGCCGCGAATGTCTTCACCCCCACCATCGCCTTCGAGGCCAGACCGTCGGCCGTCGGGGCCCCCACGCTGCAGCTCGGCGTGCTGTCGGAGCCGCTGACGGGCGATCTCTCGCTCTCGGCGAAGGCGTGGGCGCTGACCAACCGCGAGCGACTCGGCCTTCACCCAGCGACGACGCTGCGCTTCGACGTGGGCTTCGCGACGCGCTTCGGGGCGAGCCTGCACTTCGTGCAGCAGCTCGACGGCGTCGACCTCTACCAGGCGAAGCTGGTGCTCACGGTCGACGAGCGCGCGCGCATCGTTCAGGTCTCGTCGAGCCTGGTGAATCAACGCCCTGTGAAGAACGAGTTCTCGATGTCGGAGGCGGCAGCGCTGTCACAGGCGTCGAAGGCCGTGCCCTTCCCCGCGTTGATGCCCAACTCGGCGAGGCCCTTCGGCGGCGCCACGAAGGTCTTCTTCGCGGTCGACGACGAGCTGCACGCCGGCTGGCTCACGCACGTGGCCTCGGTCGATCGGTCGAAGAACTGGTACATCGGCCTCGACGCGGTCACCGGTGAGACGCTCTTCACGCAGAACCGTGTTCACCACGCGGCGAACGACGTGAACGTGTACCCGGTGTCGCCCGGCGGCCTCGACGCCGGCGTGGGTCGCACCCCGACGATCGTCGCTTCGCTCACGCACCCCGACGGCGGCTCGTACGTGGCAGACACCTGCGAGGTCTATCTGCCCGATGGCGGCTTCGTGATTCGCGACAACGACGCGGGGGTGCTCTGCGGCGATCAGCTGACCAGCTACAACTGCTGCGCGAACGCCGGCTGCGTGCCCGATGCGGGGCCGCTGCGGGTCGCGGGCCCGACCAGCATCATGGGCTTCAACATCAACCTCGACATTCCCGTCTGCGACCGCGTGAACCAGGCGACGAATCAGCGTGACGGTGGCGACTACCGCTACGACCCCGTCGACCCGCCCGCCAATCGCGCCGTGGTGGAGCTGAACGACCCGGCGAACTCCGACACGTTCGCGCACACGCACTCGTTCTACCACGTGAACCGCGTCTACGACTGGGTGCGCGGGCTCTCGTCGCGTGCGGCGCCGCTGTTCCCTGCGAACCAGCCCGCCATCGGCCCCTTCAAGATGCGTGACGAGCGCCGCACGCCCGCGCGCCGGGTCGCGGTGCTGTCGAACGTGCTGATCCCCAAGCTGCCCTCGACGCTCGCCGAAGCGATGCAGATCGAAGGAGTGCCGCAGTGTCTGCCGCCGCCGCTCGGCTCGAACACCGGCACCTGCCGCATTCGCGACTTCGGCCGCTTCGACAACGCCGCGTTCTTCCCGGTCGAGAACTTCAGCCAACTGCCGCTCCCCGGCCTCACCACGGGCGTCGACACGCTGATGATCTTCCAGGGCAACGCCGCCGACGCGGCCTACGACGCGACGGTGCTGTGGCACGAGTTCGGTCATGGCGTCGTCTACGCCACCGCGGCGCTCACCTTCGAAGACGTGGCCATCGACAACCGGTCGGCCAACAACGAAGGCGGCGCGCTGCATGAGGGCTTTGCCGACTACATCGCGGGCGCGTTCGGCAACCTCGCCGAGGTCGGTCCCTACTTCGGGCCGCGGGCGCTGGCGGGCTCGGGGGTGATGGGCGTTCGACAGGACGGCTACCTGCGCTCGTTGGCCAATACGCTGTCGTGCCCCGACGTGCTCTGGGGTGAGGTGCACCAGGACAGCCAGCACGTCTCGGCGGCGCTGTGGGCTGGCCGGCTCGCGAACCTGGGCACCGACAACGGCGCGACCTACGACGCGGCCTTCTACGCCATGCTCGTCTCGCTCGCGCCCAACGCCGACTTCGCCTCGGTGGCGCAGGTGATGGCCGCGCGCGTCTCGACGGCCTTCACGCCCGCGGCCGGCACCGCGCTCACCCAGATCTTCACCTCGAAGGGCGTCATCGCCTGCTCGAAAGTGCTCGACGTGACGACCGCGTCGGCGCCGCGTGCGATGTTCGCCATTCCCACGGCCTCGATGCTCCGCACGGCGAACGTGCCTGGCCCGATTCAGTTCAAGCTGCGCGTGCCGAACGGCGCCCAGGGCATCACCATCAAGGCTGATCAGAGTGGTGGTGGCGGCTTTGGCGGAAACACGCCGGCCATCGTCGTGCTGACGAAGACGGCTTCGCCGGTCACCTTCACCCGCAACGGCGCGCAGCTGAGCAACGACGCCGAGACCACCGCCTCGCTTCAGGCGATGAACGGACGCCTCGATGGCCGTGTCGACGTGCGCGTGCCGTGCGGTGCGACCTCGGAGGTCTACGTGGCGCTGGCGGCGCGTGGTGGTGGAGCGACGCTGCAGAACGTCGAGCTCGCTGCGGAGCCGCTGGTGAACTGCATGTTCCCGGTCGACGCCGGCATGCCCATGATGGACGCCGGCATGATGATGATGCCCGTCGACGCGGGCCAGATGGGGAACGACACCAAGATGATCCCCGCGGCGCAGATCGTTGGTCAGCCTGCTGCGCAGACGGGCTGTGGCTGCTCGAGCCTGGAAGGTTCGGCTGTGCTCGCCACGCTGGGCCTGTTGAGCCTGAGCCGCCGTCGCCGCGCGCACCGCTGAGCTGAGACTGGGCTCGGTGTTTCGGGGCTCGGGCCTGAAGAGGGCTCGAGCCCTTCGTGTTTCAGTCGCGCGAGGCGCTCACTGCGCTTCAGTCGAACGTTCCGATGCCGCCGTCGGAGGCCGCGGTCACCTTTCCACCCTTGCCTGAGGTGGCAGCGGGCGGCGTGACGCCCGCATCGGTGGGGAGTGCGGCGCTTGCGGTCGGCTTCGGGTCCGAGCGCGCGCGACGAACCTTGTCGACGAGCTCGAAGGCCTTGATGGCTTCGTCATCGGCGGGCGAGCGCAGCTCCTGCTTGAGCGCGAGTGACTGGTGCTCGCTCACGAGGTTCCACAGGCCCTTCTCTTCGGCGAAGACCCACAACACGCGAAACGGAGGCAGCACCTGCTGCTTCTTGCCTGCGCCAAGTCGCAAGACGACGTTCGCCGCGACCCAGCCCGTGCCCTGCCCCGGCGCGAGCCGTGATCGAATCGGGCCATCGACCTTGTACGAAAACACCGCCTTCTTGATCTCGTTCAGCTTCGGCTTCACGAGGTCTTTGAACGCCTTGCCGCCCTCGAAGAGCTCGCCGGGGCCGGTGCCCAGCAGCACGACCTCGGAGCGCTCGCTCGTGCGATCGACCTTCACGACGACGTCATCGAGAATGCGGCGCGCGAGGCCGACCAGCTCGTCGCTGTCTTTGCCGCGTTCGGCCAACACGTCGGCGGGCGGCAGGTACTTCTTCGCCGCGTCGGGTGCGTAGATCTTCTCGTCGGGTACGCCGAGGCTCACGTGAACGGCGTCGATGCTCCACTGGCCGTCGAGCTTCACGGCGTGGCCGGTCACGCGCGCGAGCCACGTGGTGGTCTTGCCCTTCTTCTCGTACTCGACGCGGGGCAGGTCCCAGAACCAGGCCGATTGTTCTCCGAGCGCGACGCCGACGTCGACGCGGCCAGAACGAATTCGCAGCACCTCGCTCTCGAGGCTGATCGAGAGCAGCTCCTGGCGGGCGAAGTTGATGAGGGGGTCTCGCTGCGCGAAGGTGTCGCTGGGGCCGAGGCCGTACGCCATCACGTCGGGAGCGATGAGCGTCTTGATCGGGTCAGGGTCGCCGGTCTCGAGGGTGGAGTAGACGGTCTTCACCAGCTCACGGACCTCGGCCTTCGGGTCGGGCGGAGGCGGCGGGGCGACCTTCTTCGGCGGCGGCGCTTTCGGGCAACCGCACAACACGAGCACCACCAGCAGGGTCAGTTCACGCAGACGAGACAGCGAGTCGGCCAGCACACGAAGGAGTCTCGCGCGCCGACCGGAAATGTCACGGCTCAGTTCACGGGGCTGAACACGAAGGGGAACGCGACCGGCACTTCGTCTTCGGGCGTGAAGGGCAGCACCCAGTTCCTGGCGATGCTGGTGATGCACTCGCGCACGGCGGCGTTCTGCATGGTGCCCTCGGAGAGATCGAGGTCGGTGACGCGGCCGCGGGTGCTGACGACGAACTTGAGCACGAGGCGGCCGGACAACGAGTGGTCGCGCTTCAGCTCGCGCTCGTAGCAGGAGACGATCGCGCCACGACGCCCACGCATCCAGTTCGAGAGGGCCTCGGAAGAGATGTCGGGTGCGTCGACGGTGATGACCTCTTCACGCACGCGACCGGCGATGGCGACCGTCTTGCTCTCTTCGAGCACCACGTTCTTCACGCCATCGGTGCCCATGGCGGTCACGCCGACCGTGGCGCCGGTCTCGGAGCCCTTGAGCTTCAGCTTGAGGGCATCTTCGGCAGTCGCCACCTGAACACCGGCGTTCTTCATCGCATCGGCGACGCCGCCCACGCCGTTGGAGTCCTTGAGCAGGTCACCGACGACGCCGCCTTCGCCGCCGACCGAGCCGATGACCGCGAGCATGCCCATCTTCGAGATGCGCGCCTTCACCGCGTCGGCCGAGGCGGTGGTCGTCTTCGACTTCGCGGGTGCCTGGGCGACTGGCGCCTTCGCCTGCTCGGGCTCCTTCTTCGGCGCGTCGGCGATCGGCTCCTTCGTCTTCGCAGGCGACTGCTCAGGCACCTGCTTCGGAATCGGCATGAGCGTGGCGGCGAAGCGATCCTGCTGTTGCCAGTCGGCGAGGCTGAGGTCTGGCTCGACGGGCGTGGGCTGGGCCATCACGTAGCCAGCACCGACGAGGTGGGCGAAGAACGAGAAGGCCATGGCGACGACGAAGGCGCGATCGAGCTGAGCCACCACGCCCTTCGCGCCCTTCGGCAGGGTGGGCAGCGGCACGGCGGGCGGCGGCGTCACCATCTGGAACAGCACCGTCACGTCACCGACCTTCACGCGCCCCTTCGAGCCCTTCATCAGCATCACGTTCGCGGGGACCTCGGCGAGCGACTGCTCGGGCCCGCCCAGCGAGACGCGCCCCTCGAGCGAGCCGTCGCTCATCAACTGCGCGCCCTCCTTCGTCACCTTGAACAGGCTCACCGACTTCGGCAGCTCGCCCATCGGCACGCAGAAGGTGCTCTTCGGATCGGCGCCGACGGTGATGGTCGACCTCTTCCCGGCATCGAGCGTGCGGTCTTCGATGATTCGGCCACCGTGAATCAGGGCGATGCGGAGCGCTGGCGTCGTTGCAGTCATGCTCCTCTCGACAGCACCTGCCCAATTCGGGTTCCACGCCACAAGAGTCATATTGACTTTATTCGGAGTCATCGCTCAGAGTGGAGGTCATGACACCCTCGGAACGGCTGACGCGTGCGTGGCGATCGCTCGATGGGCTCTCGGTGGGCGACGCGTTCGGCGAGAAGTTCTTCGGGCCGGAGCGCACGGCGCTGGAGCGAATCGAGAAGCGCGAAGTTCCCTCCGGCCGTTGGCAGTACACGGACGACACCGAGATGGCGCTCGGCATTGCGGAGGTGCTCGAAGAGCGCGGCACGGTCGACTGCGAGCTGCTGGCCGACGTGTTCGCGCGGCGCTTTCGGAACAATCGCTACCGAGGCTACGGCGCGACGGCGCAGGGCATTCTCGAGGCCATCGCAGACAAGGTGCCGTGGCAGCTCGCCGCGCGTCGCGTGTTCAACGGTGAAGGCTCGCAGGGGAATGGTGGCGCGATGCGAGCTGCTCCGGTGGGGGCGTACTTCTTCGACGACGATGCGAAGGTGATCGACGAGGCGCGGAAGTCGGCGCGAGTCACGCACGCGCACCCCGAGGGGCAGGCTGGAGCCATCGCCGTTGCGCTCGCCGCAGCGTTCGTGTCGCGCAACCCTCAGACGCGAGATGGCGACGCGATGCTGAAGTGGGTGACGCAGCGAGTGCCTGACGGCCCGACGAAGCGTGGGCTCGAGCGGGCGATGGCGTTGCCGCTGCATGGGTCGTTGTCGCGGGCGATGGCGCTCGGCACGGGGCAACAGGTCATCTCGGCCGACACGGTGCCCTTCGCGCTCTTCTGCGCGGCGCGGTGCATCGATGACTTTCCGCTGGCGATGTGGACGACGGTCGCCGGGCTGGGGGACCGAGACACGACCTGCGCGATCGTCGGCGGAATCGTGGCGATGAGCGATCGGACCAGGGTGCCCGCAGAGTGGCTGGAAGCGCGCGAGCTGTTGGGCCGCACGTCGGCGTGGTGAGGGGTGCCGTTGCCGGTGTGGTCGCCACGCGCGATTGGCGGAGGTGCGCAGCTGAGCGGCGCGTCCGGTTCGAAGTCGGCAGCGCGCGCACCATCAGCAGTGGTCGAGGCCGGCGGTTTGGCCGTCCGATGGTTAGATAGTCTATCTAACCATCTCCACCCTGAATCGCGCCCCGAGGTCGCGTCGGAAGCCGGTCGCGGCCGATTCCTTCGGGACCTGGCCACACTCCAGGCTTCGGAGCGCACGGCCGCCATCCGCGCTCCCTTGCTGCAGTCGCCGAACGCGGCGAGGAGTACTCCGTGGTCGTCGTTCAGCCCGTCGAGCCAATGCTCGCTGCGACGGCCCGCTGGGTGAAGCGCAGGGCCAGGCCGGAGCAAACGTCACGCGGTCCAGAGGCCTCCGTGTTCGCCCAGGACCACGCGTTCAGCGCTGGCTCTCCCAGGTGCCCATGCCAGTCGCCCACGCGTCGATCCACGCCTTGAGCGTGATGCCACCGTCAGTGCTCGAGATCGAAGGCGTGATGCCGCCATCGGGTCGAACGATGCCGGCGTTGTCGAGCATCACGTGCTCCTGCCCGGGGCGACGAAAGAACTTCGAGTTCGAGTGCGCTTCGTAGATGGGCTCGAGGGCTGCCAACGCGGCGACGTACGAGCTCGTGGGAGGCGTGGCCCACCCGGCCGTCGTGCCTGGCGCGAAGAAGAAGCGGGTGATCACCTGGTCCTCCGAGAACGAGAGCAGCGCCACGCGCGAGGTCGGCGCGTTCACGATCTGGTTTTCGATGATCGCCGGAAAGCCCGCGTCACACGTCGTGCACGAGCTCGGCACCTGCAGGTTCCACTCGCGGCGCACGGCATCGAAGTACGGCGTGTTCACCATGGGCGCAGAGTCGGCCAGCAGCTGCACCTGCGCTTCGGGGAACGCCTGCTTCACGCGGTGCAGGTTGAGCTGGGCTCCGTAGCCGCCGCCGCTCACGCCGATGAGCCAGAGCGTACGAACCGACGCATGTCGGGCTCGGAGCCACGCGAGGTACGCATCCATGTTCGTGGCGCCGGCGAAGTGGTGCGTACGCGGCACGACGGGGTCGAAGAGCCCGCCCTTCGTGTTGTACGTGCGCGTGGTGTTGCCGGCGTGCAGGTCGCCCGTGCAGTACGGCACGAACGCCCACGACGCCGCGGCGAACGGGTTCTCGGCTCTGCGAGAGAACAGCACCGAGTTCATCACCGTGGCGACTTCGGTCGCGAACGCACCGCCGCCATCGCCAGGGAACGGATCGGGGTGCGCCACGTAGACGGCGGTCGGCTGCGTCGCGCCGGGAATGTCGACCAGGCACACCGAGTCCATGCCGTAGTTGCAGACGGGACCCCACTGGTACACCGAGGGCCGGCACATGCCGTTGTTCCAGCACGCGCCGCCGCCCTGCACGAAGATGACGAGCTCGTCGGTGACGCCAGAGTTGTAGCCAATGCCTGCCGGCGCGCCCGAGGCGCACTTCGTTCCGGAGACCGGGAAAAACGCCCACGGGCTCGAGCCACCATCAGACGGGCTCGCAGAGCCACCCGCGCTCGCAGAACCACCCGCGCTCGCTGAACCACCCGCGCTCGCTGAGCCACCCGCGCTCGCTGAGCCACCCGCGCTCGCAGCGCCACCCGCGCTCGCAGCGCCACCCGCGCTCGCTGAGCCACCCGCCGCGCCACCGCCCGTGGGCCCTGGAGTTCCACCGCATGCACACAGCACCGCGACGCCAAGTCCGAGAAGGGTTCTCATCTGGAAGCACTCTGACACCACGGCCTGAAGAAACAGAAAATCGGCCAGCCAACACCCTGATGTCGCTGCGAAGGGCTCGGCGAACGGGGCACTTCACGCTACAACGCGGCTGCTCATGCGCGTCGGCGACTGTCCCAGCTGTCGAGCTCCGGTCGAGTTCCGCCCTGGCGCCGGCAAGGTGAAGGTCTGCGACTACTGCCACACGGTGGTGCTCCGGGGAGAAGCGAACCTCGAGAGCCTGGGCAAGGTGGCCGATCTCACCGACACCCAATCGCCGCTGAAGGTTGGCATCGCGGGCAACTACTCGGGCAGCGCCTTCACCATCGTGGGCCGCATTCAGAAGGGCAACGGCGCGGGCACGTGGGACGAGTGGTGTCTGGCGTTCGACGATGCGCGTACGGCATGGCTCTCGGAGTCCGAAGGCGAGTGGAACCTGATGTTCCCGCTCGAGGGCATCGGTGTTCCGCCGGCCGATCAGCTCCGCCCGCTCGGCAGCTTCCAGCTTCGCGATCGCACCTTCGTCATCGAAGAGGTGGGCCGGGCGCAGACCTTGTCGGCGCAGGGCCAGCTGCCCGAGTTCAACCACGAGCACGTCTACTGCGACGCGACCGGTGCGAAGGGCGCGTTCTGCTCGCTCGACTACGCCGACGGCGGCACTGGAGAAGCGTTCGTCGGCGCGCGGGTCGGCCTTGCGCAGCTCGGCTTCGACAAGAGCGATCTCGAGCCCACGCCGAAGAAAGACGCGCTCAAGCAGGCGCGCTGCACGAACTGCAACGGGCCGCTCGACCTGAAGGCGCCCGACGCCGTGAAGCGCGTGGCGTGCCCGTACTGCGGCGCCCTGCTCGACGCCTCGCACGGGCAGCTCGCGTTCCTGCAGCTGCTCGAGAAGCCTCCCTACGAACCGGTTCTTCCCCTCGGCAGCCAGGGCACGCTCGAGAAGACGAAGTGGACGGTGCTCGCCTTTCTCATTCGCTCCACGACGGTCGAGGGCACTCGCTACCCGTGGGAAGAGTACCTGCTGTGGAACCAGCAGGCCGGCTTCCGCTGGCTGATGAACTCGAACGGCCACTGGACGTTCCTGACGCCCATCGCAGCGGGTGACGTCGGCCTCGCGTTCAGAAAAGCGACCTGGAGCGGCAAGAGCTTCAAGGCCTACCAGCAGGTCTACGCGGTCACCGACTACGTCGCGGGCGAGTGCTACTGGCAGGTGAGCGTCGGCGAGCTCGCGAAGGCGTCTGAGTACGTCGAGCCTCCCGAGAGCATCAACTGCGACGAGACCGACCACGAGGTCACCTTCACGCACGGCAAGATGCTCACCGACGCCGAGGTGAAGCAGGGCTTCGCGCTGAAGACGAACATGCCGGTGGCGCAGGGCATCGCTCCGGCGCAGGTGAACCCGCACAAGGCCAGGCTGGGCTCGGGCTTCGCGTGGGCCGGCATCTGGAGCGTCGTCTTCATCGCGCTGCTCGTCGGCTTCTCCATGATCGGCGACACCCGGCAGTTCATGCGCACGGCCTTCACGGTGCCGCCCGACGTTCGCCCCGGCACCCCCGAGTCGCAGCAGTTCTCGGAGCCCTTCACCATCGACAAGAAGGTGCCGCTCGAGATCGAGTTCGAAGCGCCCGGCCTCGACAACAGCTGGCTGGCGGTGCAGCTCGACCTGGTCAACGAAGACACCGGCGAGGTCGTTCAGGTGAGCCCCGAGGCCAGCTACTACTGGGGCGTCGACGACGGGGAGCGGTGGTCTGAGGGCAGCAAGAACGAGTCGAAGCAGACGGCCGAGGTCGACCCCGGCCGCTACGTGTTGCGGGCCACGCCCAGCTTCGAGCAGCCCAGCCCCATGCCGCGCGAGTACACGGTGACGGTGAAGGCAGACTCGGGCGTGGGCCTCTGCTGCCCCTTCTTCGTCTTTCTGTTGCTCTTCGCCGGCCCGCTCATCACCGCCATGCGCAGCTCGAACTTCGAGACCCGCCGGTGGAACGAGGCCGTGTTCCAGTCATCGCCCGGGGTCAGCACCTTCCCGTACGCCAAGCAGGAGGACGACGAATGAAATGGTTCGGAGGCATCGTGGTGGGCGTCTGGGCCCTGCTGCACGGGCTGGGGTTCGACCGGTTCCCCGACGAAGATCGCGGAGATCTTCCCGCTAGCGTCAAGTCGGCGCCGGGCGGCATCTTGATGTGGCACGACGGATTCATGGGAGGGAAGTGACGATGGACATGGACGCGATCATCAAACCGCTGGTGCTGGCCGTCGTCTTCTCCGTCATCGGCATGCTCGTGTTCGTCGCGGGCTTCTTCGTGATTCGAAAGATCCTGCCGTTCGACGTGCACAAGGAGCTCGAGGTCGACCAGAACACCGC
>JAEUJR010000403.1 GCA_016793585.1 Archangium sp. | reverse complement strand
GGTGAGCAGCGCGAGGTCGTGACAGCCGGCGCACATGCGGCTCGCCGAGAAGTTCACGTCTTTGCGCAGGCGCTCGACGGCGACGCGGTAGAGCGGGTTCGTGAACGAGGCCAGCGAGTGGGCGCTGGTTCTCCACTGCGCGGCGACGTCGGTGTGGCAGCTGCCGCAGATCTTCGCGTCGTCGAGGTTCGCCGACGGCAGCGTTCCTCGAGCGTCTTGAACGAGCTGGCCGGGCGCCCACACGGAGCGATCGACCGGCAGCACCGGGTCAGCGGCGAGCAGCGTGGCGACGAGGGAGGCGATCATGGCTCAGTTCTTCAGATTGACGGGCTGACCGGCGCGCTGCTTCTTCCCCACGACGCCCAGCTCCGACACCGGGCTCTCGGCGAACGTTCCGAGATCCTTTCCGCGGGGAGCAAACGCGGTGTCTTGCGCAGCCATCGGCGGAGCGGCGCCTCCGTTCGGGTTCCCGCCCCAGCGGCCACGAATCGGGTTCTTGCAGGCGATCGGCCCGGTCCACGGGTACCGAATCGCGTAGCGGCCCTGGAACTGGTTGTTGCCGTACGAGACGGCGCCCTGCTCGAGCGTGGCGCCGTTGGTGAGAAACTCGCGGCCGCCGGCGATCGGCGGCGCGGCCTTGAAGACGAGATCTTCTCCGAGCGACGCCTTGTCGTAGCGCGCGTGCAGGCGGGTCAGCACGAAGCCCCAGGCGCCCTGGCCGTTCGAGTGCCGCGCGCGAACCTGCTGCTGAATCGCGTTCAGGTACTGGGTGACGGTCTGCTGATCCTGCGGGTCGAGCTTGTCCATGTTCTTCACCTCGATCTCGGGCGCGACGAACTTCGCCGAGTCGAGCACGTCGAGGCCGAGCGTCGTCAGATCAGACTCGTCGAGCGCGGGGATCGGGCATGGGTCGCAGCTGTTCGAGTCCCACGAGTACTCGGTCACGACGCTGCCCTTCACCTTCGCCTGCGTCTTGTCGAAGAGCGACGCGTAGAACGGGCCGAACTCGTTCTTGGTGCTGGGCACGAGATCGATGTTCGTGGGAATCGTGACGTTCGGGTAGTTCGCCGCCTCGTACCGCTGGTTGCGCGCGAGCACGTGCACGATCAGGTCCTGCTTGTCCTTCGCGTTGATGAGGCCGAGGCGCACCGGCAGCTCGAACTTCTCGGAGTCGTAGTGGAAGCGCAGCGGCGACAGCTTCGCCTGCCCGTTGGTGAAGGAGACCTTCTTCGCGTTCACCTTGGCGACGAAGAACTTCATGCCCTGCTGCACGTACGGGCGAAACAGCGGCTCGGCCCCTTCGGGGATCTTGTATTTGCTGTCGCGCAGGAAGCGGTCGAGCCCGAGCGCGTCTTTCGCCGAGAGGATGACGATCTCGTACTCGCCGACCTCGAACTTCGCCTCGATCTTCACGCCGTAGTCGCGCGCGGCCGGAGCGCTCTCGGCCAGCATGTCCATCGTCGGAGCCATCTTGGCCATCGAGCGCATGGGTCGGGGCGGAGGCGGCTGGTAGCAGGGGTCCTGCTCCCAGTACTCGACGAGCCGCGGCGCCGAGAGCTTGTCGACCTTGTCGAAGATCGCCCGGTTGAGCGTCTTCACGTTCTCTTTCTGCAGCACCACCGGCACCGGAACGACCATCGCGAAGTCTTCTGCGGGCCCCTGGTAGTTGTTCTGCATCGACAGCACCGTGCGTGTGCCGTTGCGCATGAGCACCACCTGGGTGGCGTTGTTGAACAGCTCGGCGCCACCGCCTGCCACATAGAAGCCACAGAACGCCGAGGCCGACGTCGACATCAGCGCGACCATTACTGCCGCCAGGATCTTCATGGTTTGGTTCCTCACTTCACGTTCACCGGAGCGCCCGCGAGCTTCTTCTGCCCCTTCACGCCCAGCTCGGCGACGGGGCTCTCGACGAAGCCAGCGAGGTCTTTGTTGCGAGGCACGAACGCGGCGTTCTGCAACGTCTCAGGCCGCCCTCGCCCACCGTTCGGGTTTCCACCCCAGCGACCGCGTACCGGGTTGGCGCAGGCGATCTCTCCCGTCCACGGGTACCGAATCGCATAGCGGCCCTGGAACATGTTGGTGCCGTACGAGACCGAGCCCTGCTCGAGCTTGCTGCCGTCGGTGAGGAACTCGCGGCCTCCGGCGATGGGCGGCGCGGCGCGGAAGACCAGATCGTCGCCGAGCGATTTCTTGTCGTAGCGGGCGTGCAGGCGCGTCACGACGAAGCCGCGCCAACTCACGTTGCGCATCTGCCGCGCGAGGCTCTGCTGCTTGATGTTGTTCACGGCCTGGCCGACGTACTGCTGCTCCTGCGCAGGCAGCTCGGTGAGGTTCTTCACCTCGATGTTCGGCTCGACCGCCGAGGCGCTGGCGCCGTCGATGACGTCGAGGCCGAAGGCGATCAAATCGCTCATCGAGAGCGCGGGCGTCGGGCACGGATCGCACGAGTTGGCGTCCCACGCGTACTCGGTCACCACGGCGTTGCCGTTCTTCGCCTGCGTCTTGTCGAAGAGCGACGCGTAGAACGGCCCGAACTCGCTCTTGGTGCTGGGCACGAGATCGATGTTCGTGGGGATCGTCACGTTGGGCTTGTTGGCGACCTCGTAGCGCTGGCCGCGCGCCAGCACGTGCACGATGAGATCCTGCTTCTCTTTCGCGTTGATGAGGCCCAGGCGCACCGGCAGCTCGAACTTCTCGGAGTCGTAGTGGAAGCGCAGGGGCGACAGCGTGGCCATGCCGTTGGCGAAGGTGACCTTCTTCGAGTTCACACGGGCGACGAAGAACTTCATGCCCTGCTGAATGTACGGGCGGAAGAGCGGCTCAGCGCCCGAGGGAATGTTGTAGCCGTTCTTCTTCAGCCACCGCTCGAGGCCAAGGGCGTCTTCGGCCGAAAGCACGACGATCTCGTACTCGCCGACGTCGAACTGGGCCTCGACCACGACGCGATCGTCGAAGTCGACCCGTGCCGCCGACGGCGCCGCCATCGACTTCTTGGGTGCCAGCTTCTCCTCCGACTTTCGGCGCTCGTATTCGGGCTGGTAGCAGGGGTCCTGCTCCCAGTACTCGACGAGCCGCGGCGCCGAGAGCTTGTCGATCTTGTCGAAGACGTTCCGCGTGAGCGTCTTCACGTTCTCTTTCTGCAGAACGATGGGCACCGGAATCACCATCGCGAAGTCTTCGGGCGGGCCCTGGTAGTTGTTCTGCATCGACAGCACCGTGCGGGTGCCGTTGCGCATGAGCACGACCTGGGTCGCGTTGTTGAACAGCTCGGCGCCGCCGCCAGCGACGTAGAAACCGCAGAACGCCGAGGCCGTGGAAGAGCCGAGCACCACGAGCGCGGCGATGAGAAGACGCATGTCAGTTCCCCCTGCGAGAGCGCGCGGACTGTAGCGAGTTCACGAGCGCGCGGTGGGACGTTCGCCGCCCGCCGCCCGTTCCGACTCACCGCATCACGGCGTGGCCTTCGGAGCCGGCTTCGCCTTCAACGACAGCCCAGCGCCCGTCTTCCGCGCCTTCAGATCGAGCTCGGCGATCGGGCTCTCGATCAGCTTCTCGATCGGCTTGTCGCGCTTCACGAAGGCGGTGTTGGTGGCCGAGCCTGCGGTCTTGCCTGCGCCCGAGAAGTCCTCTTCGCCGTTCTTCGAGGGTTTGCCGCCCCAGACGCCCCATTGCGGGTTCTTGCAGGTGGCGGGACCAGGCCACGGGTAGCGAATCGCGTAGCGAGCCTGGAAGTTGTTCATGGTGCCCGCCATCGCGCCACGCTCGAGGCCGGTCTCGGCGTCCTTCATCCACTCGCGGCCTCCCTGAATCGGCGTCGCGGCGCGGAAGACGAGATCTTCACCGAGCGACTCCTTCGTGTACCGGGCGTGCAGGCGGGTCACGACGAAGCCGGAGCCCCTGCTGCGTCGATCGAGCTGCGCCTTGAGCTGACGCTTGGTGTTGACGAGCATCGCGTCCAGCACCTGCTTCTGCTGGGGCGTCAGCTTGTCGGCGTTCTTCACTTCGATCTCGGGCTCCACGTACTCCGCGGCGGGGTCGATCACGTCGAGGCCCAGTTCGGTCAGCTCGGTGTCGCTGAGCGGCGGCGTCGGGCACGGGTCGCAGCTCTGGGCGTCCCACGAATACTCCGTCACCACGCTGCCCTTCACCTTCGACTGCGTCTTGTCGAACAGCGACGCGTAGAACGGCCCGAACTCGCTCTTCGCGCTCGGCACGAGATCGATGTTGGTGGGGATCGTCACGTTCGGCAGGTTCGCGACCTCGTAGCGCTGGTTGCGCGCGAGCACGTGAATGATCAGATCCTGCGTGTCTTTCGAGTTGATGAGTCCCAGGCGCACCGGCAGCTCGAACTTCTCGGAGTCGTAGTGGAAGCGCAGCGGAGACAACGTCGCCCGCCCCTTCTCGAACGCGACCTTCTTCACGTTCACCTTCGCGACGAAGAACTTCATGCCCTGCTGAATGTACGGGCGGAACAGCGGCGCCGCGCCCGAGGGGATCTTGTAGTTCTTCTCGGCGAGCCACTGCTCGAGCGAGAGCGCGTCTTCGGCCGAGAGGATCACGATCTCGTACTCGCCGACGTCGAACTCGGCCTCGACGCGCACGCGCGATCGCCCCCCGAGACTGAGCCCGGCGCCGTAACCAATCCCGCCACCACCCGAGCCCACGCCACGAAGCCCCAGCCCGCCGAAGCCTTCGAGCTCCTTCGGGCACGGGTCCTGCTCCCAGTACTCGACGAGCCGCGGCGCCGAGAGCGTGTCGAGCTTCGTGAAGATCGGCTTCTTGAGGATCTTCACCTGCTCCTTCTTGAGGACGACCGGCACCGGGATCACCATCGCGAAGTCTTCGGGCGGCCCCTGGTAGTCGTTCTGCATCGACAGCACGGTGCGGGTGCCGTTGCGCATGAGGGCGACCTGGGTGGCGTTGTTGAACAGCTCGGCGCCGCCGCCCGACACGTAGAAGCCGCAGAAGGCGTGGGCTGATTCGGCGACGAGAACGAGGGGCAGCAGCAGGCGGATCATGTGTTCTCCGAGTGGGGGCCTGTCGGACAGCGGGAGCCAACGCCGGGTTCTCTCCGAGTTGTGGTGTCCCGTCGAAGGGTTTGGGAGCGTCTTCAGGGTCGCATCGAAGTCATTCGTTTCCGGGAGTCCCAACTTGAAGCAATTCCAAGGCGTTGTGGTGGCGCTGCTGCTGGGCGCGTGCGGCGGCATGCAGACGAACCCTGATGCGGGAACCCAGGGCGGTGGCACTTCTGGGGTGGGCGGCGGGAGCAGCGCGATCGCTGGAGGCCGGACTGGGTTCGACGCCGGCGCCGGTGGGGGATCGGCTGGCGGTGTTGGTGGAGGCTCGGGTGGGGGTGGTGACGCAGGAGGGTCGGCGGGTGGGAGCGGTGCCGGAGGTTCGGCCGGTGGCGATGCTGGTGGTTCCGTCGGTGGCGGTTCCGTCGGTGGCGGTTCCGTCGGTGGCGGCTCCGTCGGTGGTGGCTCCGTCGGTGGTGGCTCCGTCGGTGGTGGTGGAGCGCCCCCGACCCCGACGGGATTCGCCGCGACCGTGGAGAGCTCGACCAGCGTGCGCCTCACCTGGGCCTCCGCAACGGTGCCCCCTTCCATCTACGAGCTCGAGCGTGGCTCGACAGCTTCGGGACCGTTCTCGTTGGTGGTTCAAGCTGCGGGCTCCGCCGTCACGCACCTCGACACCGGCCTCACCTCGGGAACCACCGTCTGGTACCGCTTGCGCGCCGTGACGAATGGAACGCCGAGCGCCTGGACGACGCCTGTGTCCGCCACGCCCGTCATTCTCAACGGTCCGCCCGACGCACCGACGATGCCAGCGGTCGGTTCGCCAACCGAGAACTCGCTCACCATCACGTGGGCCGACAGCTCGACCAACGAGACGGGCTTCGAGGTTCAGCGCGCTCCTGTTGCGCAAGGGCCGTTCTTCACGTTCGTCACTCGCCCACCGGGTTCGACCTCGGTCGTCGACACGGGCCTCGCGCCGGGCACGCCGTTCCACTACCGCATCAGGGCCATCAACGCGCTCGGCGCTTCGCCGTACACGCTGACGGTGGCTGGCATCACGCTCCCGCCGAACGTGCCGACGATGCCGGCCGCGGTTCAGGAGGTCATCAACAACGCCGGAGTCGTTCGGTTCACCTGGTCCGATCAATCGCAGGCCGAGGGGCGCTACGAGATCATGCGGTAGACCGATGGCGTGAACTGGCCGTCATCGAAGTTCGTTCCGGCAGACACCACGAGCTGGATCGACACGGCTCCCGCGTTCGGCACCAACTACTACCGGGTGCGAGCCAGCTCGGGCCTCTCGGTTTCGAACTGGGCGCAGACCAGTGTCTACGCAGGCGGTGTCGTGATCGGCATGTTGTGTGCCCAACCGACGGCGATCTCGGCCACGGCTGTCGGCTCGCTCATTCGCGTCGGCTTCACCTTCGCGAACTTCCCCTGCGAAACGGTCGTCATCGAGCGCGCGACCAGCTCGACGGGGCCCTTCAATGAAGTGGGGCGCAGCTCGTACTTCTTCTCCATTCCGGCGCTGCCGCGGAACACGACGTGGGACGACACCACGGTGCTGCCTGGCGTGACCTATTACTACCGGCTGCGCACGGCGCCCGCCGTCAGCGGCACGCAGCAATACAGTGGCTCGGCGACCACCAGCACGGTCTCTGCCAGCGTGACGGCGCCGCTCGCGGCTCCGACCAACCTTCAGGTCACGTTGCTGTCGGCGACCGAAGCCAGCTTCAGCTTCTCCGAGCAGACCACCAACGAGACTGGCTTCGACGTCGAGATCGCCACCGCGGCCGCGGGCCCGTTCTCTGCCGTCTTTCAGTTGCCTGCGAACACCACGACGGGAGGCCTCGCGCAGATGACGCCTGGCACCGCGTACTGGCTGCGGGTGCGCACCGCGCGGGGAACGGTTCAGTCTGCCCCTTCGAACGTCGCCGCCTTCACGACGCCGATCCGCTCGAGGCTGGTGACCACTGCAGACGTGGTGGTGATGGAGAGCACCGCCGCCTCGAACAACCAGAACATTCGGCTCAACGACTACGACAGCGTGGGCTGCTTCTTCACGGCGTTCCCCAACGGAGCGGGCGGGTTCTACCAGTTCCACAACTGCGGCGGCACGGTGCTGCAGTTCAACACCTCGTCCCTGGCCGGGCGCACCGTCGTCGCGGCCTGGCTCGAGATGACGCCGTGTCAGCTGGCTCCGGGGCCCGTGCAGGGCCAGTCGCTGCTGCCGCTCAATGCGACGTACGCGGCGTTTGCGCTCGCGGGCCCGTGGAGCCCCAACTCGGTCACCTACAACACGATGCCCCAGTGGTACGTGAACGCGCCGCTGATCCTCGCTCCGGCGACGACGGGCGCGGTCGCCTGGAACGTCACCGCAGCCGTGCAGAACTGGGTGAACGGCACCTGGGCCCAGCATGGGCTGTTCGTTCAGCACGCGCCGATCGTCGATCGCGTGCCGGCTCCCGACAGCCAGGGCAACCGGAACTGGGATCAGACGACGAGCTTCTGCAGCCTCGAGCGCACGCCTGCTGCGGCGCCAGCCCTCATCGTCGATCTGCTCTGAGCTCGTTCAGGCCGCGCGCTGCATGGGCTCGACGAGCCGCAGGTGTTTTCTCGGCCTGCCCAGCCATGCCACCGCCATGGCGCCGAGCAGCCAGGCAGCCCACGAGGCGAAGGTCAGGGGCCAGTCGATCGACGCGACCGGTGCCGCCCAACTGCCGCTGCGGACGACGGGGTTGAGCACCAGCTCGGTGCGCGGCGTACGCACCACGACGCGCACGTAGTGATCGTGCGGGTGCGGCGTGAAGGTCGATCGATCGACGTCGAGATCGACCTGCCGTACGGCGCCGCCATCGGTCAGCCACTCCACCCGAGCCGCGGGCTGACTCAGCTCGACGCGCATCGCTCCAGAGGGCTCGACGGTCAGCCCGAGCAGCTCTGCGTCCATCTGGCCGCGTTCACCGCGCGCCACGTACGAGCGGCCCTGCCCCAAGGCGCTCAGAATCGAGGCCTCGTCGAGGGCCTGCGTGCCCACCATGTTCCAGGCGATGCCGATGCCCTCTTCGCGCGTGGAGTGCGAGTCGTCGTTTCCCGTCGCCCACACGAGACGGCCGGCCGACAAGGCGCAGTCCCACTCGAAGGCCGACGTCGCGTAGGCGTTGTGCACCTCGAAGAGCTGGTAGCCCGTGAGCGCCTCGGTGTCGGCGCAGGCGTGGCCCTGACGGAGCGAGGGATGGTTCAGGCCCACCAGCGCACCCGGCCGGCTGATGGCGTCGAGCACCCACTGCCGCGCCGAGCGGGTCGAGAAGGGAAAGTCGAACGGCACCACGTCGTCGGTGCCGAGCACCAGCCGATGGCTCTTGGTGAAGTTCAGCCCATGTTCGTAGGCGCGCACCATCGGCAACGGAGGCTCGGTGATGCGCGTCACCTCGAAGTAGTTCGAGATCGCCAGCGCCTTGAAGCCCCACTGGGCGTAGGTGCTCGCGAGCTCTTCTGCTGACGAGGCACCTGCGGTGAGGCCGCCCCACGCCCTCGAGTGCGAGTGCAGGTTCACCTTCTGAAAGCCGCTCCACCAGCCTTCATACGGGTTGCGCCAGGTCGAGCCCGAGAACGGCCGCGCTTCGGGAAAGTCGTACGACGGCACGGCGGCGAGCGGAGCCACCGCGATCAACCCGACGATGCCGATGACGAAGGCCGCGCGCCGCACCGCCACCCGTTTGCCACAACTCGGCACCGCCCGAAAACGACAAGGCCGGTGACTCCGCGAAGGAGACACCGGCCCTGACGGCACTTCAGAAGCGGTCGCTGATTACTTCTTCAGCTTGCCAGCCATCACGTCGCCCAGCCGCGAGCGGGCCTGCTCGGCCTGCTTCTTGAGGTACTCGCGGTAGTCGTCCTCACCCTCGTGGAGGAGCGCCTTGATCGAGAGCGCGATCTTCCGGTCGGAGGTGTTGATGTCGATGATCTTCACATCGACTTCCTGGTTCTCGGCGAGCACGTCGCGCGGGTTCTCGACGCGCTCTTCCTTGATCTCCGAGACGTGAACGAGCCCTTCGATGCCCGGCTCGATCTCGACGAAGCCGCCGAAGTCGGTGACCTTGGTGACCTTGCCCTTGACGCGGCTGCCGACGGGCAGGCGCTCCGAGAGGGTGTCCCACGGGTCCTGGCTGAGCTGCTTGATGCCGAGCGAGAAGCGCTCGTTCTCGACGTCGATGTTGAGCACGCAGGCCTCGACGATGTCGCCCTTCTTGTAGAGCTCGCCGGGGTGCTTGATGCGCTGGGTCCACGAGATGTCGGAGACGTGCACGAGGCCGTCCACGCCCTCTTCGACGCCGACGAAGATGCCGAAGTCGGTGACGTTGCGAACGACGCCCTTGATGACGGAGCCGATCGGGTACTTGTCCTCGAGGGCCGTCCAGGGGTTGACCTCGATCTGCTTCATGCCGAGGGCGATGCGCTTGGCCTTCGGGTCGATGTCGAGGACGACGGCCTCGACCTCCTTGCCGACCTCCATCATCTTCGAGGGGTGCTTGACACGCTTGTTCCACGTCATCTCGCTGACGTGCACGAGGCCTTCGACGCCCTGCTCGAGCTCGACGAACGCGCCGTAGTCGGTGAGGCTGACGACCTTGCCGCGCACGCGGGTGCCGACCGGGTACTTCTCGTCGGCGCGGTGCCACGGGTCTTCCTGGATCTGCTTGAGACCGAGGCTGACGCGCTCCTGCGACGGGTCGAACTTGAGGACGACGACGCGAACCTCGTCGCCGACGTTGAACATCTCGCTCGGGTGGCCGACGCGGCCCCACGACATGTCGGTGATGTGGAGCAGGCCGTCGATGCCGCCGAGATCGATGAAGGCGCCG
>JAEUJR010000402.1 GCA_016793585.1 Archangium sp. | reverse complement strand
GGTGAGAAAACACATGCCTCGCTTCTTCGAAGGAAACCTCGTCTCGCCGAAGGGCCGCTTCGCCATCTGCGTGAGCCGCTTCAACGGCTTCATCACCGAGCAGCTGCTCTCGGGCGCCCTCGACGCGCTCACCCGCCACGGCGTGGCCGACGCTGACGTCGACGTCTATCGGTGCCCCGGTACCTGGGAGCTCACCGGCCTCGTTCGCCGTGTCAGCGACTCGAAGCAGTATGCCGGCGTCATCGCGCTCGGCTGCGTCATTCGTGGGGGCACGCCGCACTTCGACTACGTCGCCTCCGAGGTCGCGAAGGGCGTGGGCCAGGCGACGCTGAACGCCGACGCGGCCGTCACCTTTGGTGTGCTCACCACCGACTCCATCGAGCAGGCGGTCGATCGCGCTGGCGTGAAGGCCGGCAACAAGGGCGCCGAAGCGGCCGTCGCGTGCATCGAGATGGTGAACCTCTACGCGCGCATGGGAGCGAAGTAACCGTGGGGAGCCGTCGCACGGGCCGCGAGCGCGCACTGCAGGCGCTCTACCAGCTCGATCAGAACGACAAGGCCACGCCCCGTGAGGCCGTCGAAGCCGCCTGGGCGGCCTCCGACGATCAGGGGCCCCGCGACGACGCTGCCCACGCGTTCGCCATCGAGCTGGTCGACGGCGTTCACGCCCAGCGGGCCGACCTCGATCTGCTGATCGAGCAGCACAGCCAGAACTGGCGCATCGATCGCATGCAGCGGGTCGATCGCAACGTGCTGCGGCTGGGCGTCTTCGAGCTCAAGCACCGCCCCGACATTCCCCGCAAGGTGACCCTCAACGAGGCCATCGAGCTGGCGAAGCTGTTCGGCACCGAAGACTCCGCGGCCTTCATCAACGGCGTGCTCGATCGCATCGCCATCGCGCTCGACAAGGCCTGATCGATGTCGCTCGTGAAGGAGCCGTCACTGCACGCCGTCGACACGCTCGATGATCTCGACGCAGTGGTGTGCCTCGTTCCCGAAGATCAGCGGCCCTTGCAGGGCGGCAACGGCTTCGTCGATTGGCGGCTGTGTGGCGCGTTGTCGCGCGCGCTGAGCGAGGGCTTCTTCACCGGCGCTCCAGGAGAGCGGTTGTTGATGCCGTCAGACGCGCGCATCGCGCCCGGCAAGGTGTTCGCGGTGGGGCTGGGCGCCTCCCGTTCGGTGACGACCCTGGGGCTCGAACACGCCATCACGGGCAGCCTCGGCATGCTCGAGAAGGTCAAAGCCGAGCACATCGCCATCACCGTGCCGCTGTTGCCCCAGCTCGACCGGGTCGCGGTCGGAGACGTGCTGAGCCGGGCCCTGGTCGCGAAGTGGAAGGCCGGGCGGGTCGTGGTGCTCGGGGACCCCTCGATCGCCCCCTGAGCGCTGAGGCGGCCTCAGGTTCGACGCTCGCCTCGCCCGGCTTTTGGGCTAACCTCACCACACGTGGACGTTCGGAAGGTACTCATCGTCGAAGACTCGCGCGCGACGCGGGAGCTGCTCGCGGCAGCCATCGAGGTTCTCGAAGGCGTCGAGGTCTACACGGCGGTGAGCGGCTTCGAGGCGCTCAAGGTGCTGCCGCGTCACCGCTTCTCGTTGATCATCACCGACATCAACATGCCCGACATCAACGGGCTCGAGCTGATCAACTTCGTGAAGAAGAACCCGCACTATCGCGACACGCCCCTGTTCGTCGTCACGACCGAGGGCCGGGAGCAGGACCGCAACCGTGGCCTGCAGCTCGGCGCGAGCGAGTACCTGGTCAAGCCCTTCCAGTCCGAGATTCTCACCGCGCTGGTGCGGCGCTACCTGAAGCTCTGACGACGCATGGCTCCGCCGCGCGCGCTGTCCGAGTTCGTCGCCGAAGCCAACGAGGTGCTCGAGACGCTCGCGCACGACGTGGCGGTGCTCGACGCGCAGCGAGGGCGTGAAGCCGACCCCGATCTGCTCAACGCGATCTTCCGGGCGGCCCACTCCCTCAAGGGCCTCTCGGCCATGTTCGGCCAGGAGCGCATCTCGGGCCTCGCCCACCACCTCGAAGACGTGCTCGACGCGCTCCGCCTCGGCAAGGTGCCCAACAGCGACACGTTGATCGACTCGCTGCTCGAAGGCGTCGACGTCTTGACGCTGATGCTGCGCGAAGCCTCGGGTGACCCCGCGTCGGAAGACACGGGTCGGCGCGCCAACGCGCTCGCCGAGACGTTCGCCCGCCTCGCCAGCGGAGGGCAGTCAGGTGCCGCCGACGTGCTCGACGAGGTGGGCATCGACCCGGCGATTCGCAGCGTCTTCACCGAGTACGAAGAGCACCGCCTTCGCGAGAACGTGAAGAAGGGCGTCGCGCTGTGGAAGGTGCGCGCGGTCTTCGGTCTCGACGACTTCGATCAACGGCTGGCGTCGTTGAACGGGCTGCTCAAGCCGCTCGGAGAGGTGATCAGCACCCTGCCCAGCTCGCAGCCGGGTGACGAGGCGTCGATCGCGTTCGATCTGATCTTCGGCAGCAGCCGCCCGAGAGACGAGATCGAGCGCACCGTCGCCTCGCTCGCCACCGTCGCGCCGCTCACCCAGAAGGCCATGAAGCCGGCCGCACCGGTGAGGAAGCCCGAGTTCACGCCCGCGCCTCGCAAACCTGCGCCCCTCTTCATTCAGGAAGTCAGCTCGCCCGAGCTGCTGCCGTATCAGCAGAGCTCGAGTCCCTCTGGGGTCATGCAGGGCGCCGAGCCGAGCCTTCGGTCCCTCGCCCAGACGGTTCGCGTCGACATCTCGCGGCTCGACTCGTTGATGAACACCATCGGTGAGTTGCTCACCGTGCGCGCGAACATTCACCGGCTGGCCGAGGTCGCGAAGCAGTCGGGCGGCACGCCGCTGCCCAAGCTGTGGGCGCAGGAGCTGCAGAAGGAGTCACGGGCGCTCGAGCGCAAGCTCGACGAACTGCAGAACGGCGTGCTCGACGTGCGCATGGTTCCGCTCGTGCAGGTGTTCGACAAGCTCGCGCGCCTCATGCGCCGGCTCGTTCGCCAGAGTGGAAAAGACGTGCACTTCGAGGTCTCGGGCGGAGACGTCGAGCTCGACAAGCTGATCGTCGAAGAGCTGTCTGACCCGCTCATGCACCTGCTGCGCAACGCGCTCGATCACGGCATTGAGATTCCCGAGCGGCGCATCGAGCAGGGCAAAGACGCGCGCGGCGTCATCAAGCTCAAGGCGCAGCAGCTGGGCAACCAGGTGCAGATCGAGGTCGGTGACGACGGCTCGGGCATGGACGAGACGCGCATTCGCCAGGTCGCCATCGAGCGCGGGCTGGTGACGCACGAGGCGACCGAAGAGCTCGAGCGCCGCGATCTGCTGAACCTCGTGTTCCTGCCCGGGTTCTCGACGCGCAGTGACGTGAGCGAGCTCTCGGGCCGCGGAGTCGGCCTCGACGTGGTGAAGACCAACCTCTCTCGGCTGTCGGGGCTCATCGACATCGAGAGCAAACGAGGGGAGGGCACCCGGTTCGTGCTCACGCTGCCGCTCACGCTCGCCATCATTCGCTCGCTGGTGGTGGCCGTGGGCGATCGCACCTTCGCGGTGCCGCTCAACTCGGTGACCGAGATCGTCTCGGTGAAGCCGTCACAGCTGCGCACCATCGAGCGGCGCGAGGTCATCGACGTGCGTGGGCAGACGCTCCCGTTCGTTCGGCTCTCACGCATCTTCAACCTGCGCGAGTCGACTGCCGATCGCTACTTCGTCGTCATCATCGGCCTGGCGCAGGAGCGCTTCGGGCTCGCCGTCGACGCGCTGCTCGGCCAGGAAGACATCGTCACCAAGCCGCTCGGCGGGCGCCTCAAGGGCGTGCCGGGCATCGCGGGCGCAACCGAGTTGGGTGATCGCCGCGCGGTGCTCGTGCTCGACGTTGGCGCGCTGGTCGAGGAGCTGAAGCGGCCTCAGGCGGCGGTGGGCTGACATGGCGCCGCGCACCCGCTTCGAAGCCCTGCTCGAACGCTTCTTCTACCGGCCAGACGAGGCGGTGGGGGCGTGGCTCGAGTTGGCTCCCGAGATCGCCGACAGCGTCGAAGAGGTCGACGAGCTGCCCGAAGAGTTCCTCGCGTTCGAGCTCTCGAACGAGACCTACGCCGTCCCCATTGGTGCCGTGCGTGAGATCCTCAAGGTGCCCATCATCACGTCGGTGCCGCGCGTCGCGAGCCACGTGCTGGGCGTGATGAACGTGCGCGGCGAGATGCTGCCCGTCTACGATTTGAAACAGCGCCTCAACCTCGAGGAGGCGCCCGCCCGCGTGGAAGGCCCCAACGACGTGCCGCGCGGCGCCCGCGTGGTGCTGCTGAAAGACCCCGAAGGCGACGCGGGCATTCTGGTCGACAAGGTTCGCGGCGTGGTGCGCCTGCCGCTCTCGAAGCTCGAGCCTGCTCCTTCGCTCGGTGGCGATCGTCGTGCAGTCGCGGGCCTCGGCCGACAAGATGGAGACCTGTTCATCCTCCTCGACGTGGAACAAGCCCTCGCATGAGCCCCCTCGACAGACTCTCCCTGCGCGGCATGCGCTTCGACTGCATCGTCGGTCTCTTCGACTTCGAACGGAACACCCCACAGCCGGTCGAGCTCGACGTCACGCTGCACTTCGACACCCGCGACGCCGCCAAACACGGTCGCCTGGCGGCCACGGTCGACTACTCTCATCTGCTCGGTGAGCTGCGCTTCATTCTCGTGGCTGGCCGGTTCCGCCTGCTCGAGAGCGCGGCTGAGGCCGTCGCTGCGTGGCTGCTCACCGCGCCCAGTCAAGACGTCCCGCGGCCGCAGGTGGAGCGGGTCGACGTGAAGCTCTCGAAGCTGGTCGCGCTCTCGGGCGCTGCCGTGCCCACCCTCGAGATTCAACGCACGCGCGCCGATTTCCACCCCGTCACCGAGAAGAAGTCCTTCGGCTTCGTCGACGTCATCTTCGAGACGAAGGAGTGCGGCGTGTACCGCGAGCGCATCGCGCCGCGCACCGTGTTGCCCACGCACATTCACCACCACCTCGACGAGTCCGAGTTGGTGCTGGGAGACGGGCTGTTGCTCCAGGGCACGCCGGTGACGCCGGGCACCGCGCACACCTGGCCGAAGGGCTTCGCGCACCGCTACGAGAACGTCACCGACATCGAGCAGAGCTTCATGTGCATCGACCGGCCCGCCTTCATTCCCACCGACGAGCTCGAGGTCGACATTCCCGTCGAGAAGCTCACCCGTACCGAGCCCACCCGGTTCTTCTGAAGACGGCAGGTCAGTCGCAGTAGCGCGGCCCGTCGAACCCGCGATAGAGGCCCCGCCATGGAGATGTCGCTGTCAGTCGAGTTTCACTTCAGCGCCGCGCACCAGCTGCCGTTCTACGACGGCCCCTGCAAGCGGCTGCATGGTCACAACTACGTCCTCCACGTCGTGCTCGAGGGTCGCCCGTCGCCGAAGGACGGCATGATTCGCGACTTCGACGAGGTGAAGAAGACCGTCTGGGACAAGGTGCTGACCAAGGTCGATCACTACTACCTGAACGACATCGTCGAGAACCCGACGGCCGAGAACCTCGTCGTGTGGATGTGGGCTCAGCTCGAGCCGCTCGTCGCGGGCCTCTCTGAGCTCAAGCTGTGGGAGACGCCGGAGTACTGCGTCACGTACCGCAGATGAGCGCCGCCCGCCGCCAGCCGAAGGTGAATCGCGCAGCGATGCAGCAGGCGGTGCGTGATTTCCTCGAGGCTGCGGGCCTCGACCCTGCCGACCCCAACCTGCAGCAGACCCCCGAGCGCGTGACGGCGGCCTGGGCCGACGAGTTCCTCGACGGGTACCGGAAGACGCCGAAGCAGGTGCTGGCCGAGCGTTTCCCCGTCACCAACGCCTCCGACCGTGAGGTGGTCATCGTCACCGACCTCTGGTTCCGCTCGATGTGCCCGCACCACCTCTTGCCGTACTCGGGGCGCGCGCACCTCGCCTACGTGCCCGGGAAGAGCGTCATCGGCTTCGGCCGGCTCGCCGCGCTCGTCGACGTGTACTCGCATCGCCTGGTGCTCCAGGAAGAGCTCGCCCGGCAGATCGCCACGTCGCTCATGACCGAGCTGGAAAGCCAGGGCGCCGCCTGTCTGCTCGAGGCCGAACAGACCTGTCTTCGCCTGCGCGGCGGTGAGCAGTGCGACGCCGTCACCCACGCCGAGGCCTACGAAGGCGTCATGAAGGAGCCGGGAATGCGCGCCGAGCTGTGGGCCCGCCTCGGTCGTCGACCGTGAGCGTCTCGCAGGAGCGTCTCGATGCGTTCCTCGCCGATCTGCGCGCCGCGTTTCCCGAAGGCCTCGACCTCTCGACCGAGCGCGACACCCTGGCCCCGTACGGCAAAGACGAGTCAGACCTCGGTGAGTTCCCGCCCCAGGCGCTCGTCCGCGCGAGCAGCACCGCGCAGGTGAGCCGCGTGCTCGCGCTCGCCACCAAACACCACGTTCCCGTCACCCCGGTGGGCGCCCGCAGCGGCAAGAGCGGCGGCAGTCTGCCTGTCGAAGGCGGCCTCGCGCTCTCGCTCGAGAAGATGAACCGCATTCTCGAGGTGAACGCCGATGATCTGCTCATGGTCGTACAGCCGGGCGTGCTCACCGCCCAGGTCGACGAAGCCGCCGAGAAGCTCGGGCTGTTCTACCCACCCGACCCGAACTCGGCCGCGTACTGCACCATGGGCGGCAACGTCGCCGAGAACGCCGGTGGCCCGCGCGCGCTGAAGTACGGCGTCACCCGCGACTACGTCATCGGGCTGGAGTGGGTGCTGTCGACGGGCGAGGTGCTCCGCGTTGGCCGCCGAACGGGCAAAGGGGTCGCCGGGTACGATCTCGTCGCGCTCTTCGTCGGCAGCGAGGGCACGCTGGGAATAGCGACCGAGATCACGGTGAAGCTCATTCCCCGGCCGCGCGTGGTGAAGACCGCGCTCGTTCCATTCAAGACCGTCGCCGACGCCGCCAGAGCGCTGTCGTCGGTGCTGACCAGCGGGCTGTGGCCGCGAACACTCGAGCTGCTCGACGAGGTCGCGTTGCAGGCGATCGCCGGGCGTGGGCTCCCGGTTCCTCCCGAGGCAGGCGCCGTCGTGATCGCCGAGATGGACGGCAATCACGAAGACGGTGTCTTCTCCGAGCTCTCGATGCTGGTCGATCAGTGCGCCAGCTGGGCCAGCCTCGAGGCTGTCGTCGCGCAAGACGAGTCACAGCGCGAACGCATCTGGGCCGTGCGCAAAGAGGTCTCTCCAGCCCTGCGCGCGCTCACCGGCAAGAAGATCTCCGAAGACATCGTGGTGCCGCGCTCGAAGGTCCCCGAGGCCATCGAGCGCTTCAAGGCAGCAGGCGCGCGTGAAGGGCTCACGGTCGCCACCTACGGGCATGCTGGCGACGGCAACCTGCACTCCAACGTGCTCTACCGAACCCGCGAAGACTGGCCCCGCGTCGAAGCCGTGCTCGCCGAAATGATGGCCGTTACGGTTGAACTCGGAGGCACCATCACGGGTGAACACGGTGTGGGCCTCGCCAAGAAGCGGTTCTTGCCGCTCGAACAACCCGAGCCACTGCGTGAGCTCCAACGACGACTGAAGGTCGTTCTCGACCCATCTGTCACGATGAACCCCGGCAAGGTCTGGGAATAGCCCCGTATCTCCTCGAAATGCCGAGCCTTCTCTGAAGGGTGTGCGCGGCCCCGGGCTTGCTCTGACTCCGAAGCGTCGCTTCAGAGACTGACACGCTGGGGAGGTGGCCCGTGGCCTTTTTCGAAACCGAAGTCTGGGGTGAGCATCTTCTGCTCGAGCCTGAACAAACCTTG
>JAEUJR010000294.1 GCA_016793585.1 Archangium sp. | reverse complement strand
ACTCGGCGCTGTCTCGTGCTGGCGCTCACATGTACGTGGTGGTGGGCGTGCGGCGGCTCGTCCGACGTGGTGGTGCACGTTGATGATGAGCCGCGCGCGACCACGGTGGCGCAGGCTCCGGTCGATCAGCCGGCGGTCGATGCAGGTGTTGCTCCACTCGACGCGGGGCTCGTCGCTTCAGGACTCGACGCAGGTGTTGTCGCGTCCGAAGTCGATGCGGGGTCAGTGGAAGTCGATGCCGGTGTCTTCGGGCTGAAAGTGGATGCAGGCGTTGTGGCTCAGGAAGTCGGCGCGGGCCTCGTCGAGCTGAAAGTGGATGCAGGTGTTGTCGCGTCCGAAGTCGATGCAGGACTGGTCGCTCCGCAAGTCGACGCTGGTGCGGTCGCAGTCGATGCGGGAGTCGTCACTCAACCGCGTGATGCAGGCGTTTTGGATGCAGGGCTCGTCGCTCCCGCGATCGATGCGGGCACCTCTTCAACCGACGCAGGTCCCGGCACCGAGGGAGCCACGCTCAGCGCGCACACCGTGCTCGGTCTTCCCGATGACTCCTCGGTCGGTCGCCTCGATCGCTGGCTGCTCGTGAAGCCGCAGTTCGTCAGCTCCTACGACACCACCCGCAAGACGCCGCGCTGGGTCTCGTGGCGGCTCGACTCCACCTGGCTCGGCACCGCGACGCGCGCGACCTCCTTCCGGCGAGACACGCAGTTGCCCACCACCGCCGGTCAGGCGCGCGACGAAGACTTCCGCAACAGCGGCTTCGACCGCGGCCACCTCTGCCCGAGCGCGGACCGCACGAGTACCGACCCCGACAACGACGCGACCTTCGTCTTCACCAACATCGTTCCGCAGACGCACACGAGCAACGCCGGCACGTGGGCCACGCTCGAAGACGAAGCGCGCACGCTCGTCGCGCAGGGCAAGACCGTCGTCATCACCGCTGGGCCCATCTTCGGCGTCACGCCCCAGAACATCGGCGCCGGGGTTCCCGTGCCGCTGTCGACGTTCAAGGTCGCGGTCGTCTTCGACGGAGCGCCCACCGCGAACCTCACCACCTCGACGCGCGTCATCGCCGTCATCGTGCCCAACACCACGACGGTGAGCGGTTCGTGGAGGCAGTTCCGCGTGACGGCGCGCTTCATCGAGCAGGCGACGGGGCTCGACTTCCTCTCCGACGTGCCGCGCGCGGTGCAAGACGTGGTGGAGAACCGCCTCGACGTCGACCCGCCCTGAACGTGCGCCGGTCGAACCGCGTGCTACCGTCGGCGGCTCATGCCGGGGAATCAAGACAACACGGTTCGCGGAAAAGCGCCCGCGACGCCCCCGCCTGACACGGTGCTCTGCCCCATCTGTGCGAAGGTGCTCGAGGGCGAACCGAACTTCTGTGACGCGTGCGGCGCCGATCTGCGCGGGCTTGGCGGGCACTCCGACACGCTCTCGGGGCCCGACAAGGACAAGATCATCGACGGCCGCTATCGCCTGCTCGAGAAGCTCGGCGAGGGCGGCATGGGCTCGGTCTACAAGGTCGAGCACGTGCGCATGGGCAAGATCGCCGCGCTCAAGGTGATGCGGCCCGATGCGGCGGTCGACAAGGGGCTCAAGGCGCGCTTCCTTCAGGAGTCGCGTGTCGTCGCGAAGCTCTCGCACCCCAACACGGTGCAGGTCTTCGACGCAGGTGAGCTCGACGACGGCTCGTTGTTCATGGCCATGGAGTACGTGCCCGGCAAGGACCTGGCCTGGCACCTGAAGGCACACGGGCCGATGAGCGAAGAGAAGGCCATCAGCGTCGCGGTGCAGCTGCTCGCTTCGCTCGCCGAAGCGCACGAATACGGCATCATTCACCGCGACATCAAACCCGCGAACGTGATGCTGCTGCGGCGCCGCAAGGGCGGAGACGAGCAGGTGAAGCTGCTCGACTTCGGCATCGCCAAGCTGGCCGAGGGTGACGCGCGCAACTCCACCACCGGAGACTTCGTCGGCACGCCCGCGTACATGTCGCCCGAGCAGGTGCGCGGAGAGGTCGTCGACGCCCGCAGCGATCTCTATTCGCTCGGCGCGCTCCTCTTCGAGCTCGTCACCGGCCGGCAGCTGTACACGGGGCCCACCGCCGTCAGCATCGTGAAGCAGCACCTCGAAGAGCCGGTGCCGCGGGTCGCCGACCTCGTGCCCGACGCGCCCATCACGCCCGCCTTCGAGAAGGTCGTCACCACCGCGCTGGCGAAGAGGGCCGAAGACCGCTTCGCCGACGCCGAGACGATGAAGAAGGCGCTCGAGGCGTTGCGCAAGACGACGAAGAGCGCGACGAAGGACTTCACGCCGATGCCCGACGAGCTCGCCGCGAAGATGCTCTCGCGCGAAGACTTCGATCGGTACGAGCGCAAGCTGCGCTCCGAGCGGTACCTCGCCCCCATCGCGGCGCTGCTCGTGGTCGGCGCCCTGGGCCTCGGTGGCTGGCGCGCCGTGCAGCACGTGCAGGCGAACGCGGGGCCCCTGGGCGTCGAGTCGGAGCCGAACGATCAGGTGACGAAGGCAACCGTCATCGCCATGGGCCAGCCGGTGAAGGGCACCATGGGCGCGGCAGGGGCCGGAGAGGGTGACCGCGATCTCTTCGTCGTCGACGTCAAGGAGCCGGGCCCCCACCGCATCACGCTCACTGGCGTGGCCGACCTGAACCTGACCGTCGAGGTGCTGCAGCTCGAGAAGGTGGGCGCGACCGAGAAGCTCAAGCGCAAGCTGTTCCTCGACGACCAGGGCGTGAGCGACGGCGAGCGCGTCGACGGGTTGCAGCTGGCGGCGGGGTCGACGTACCTGCGCATCGAGGAGCAGCCGTTCTGCACCGAGCCGAACCGGCCGCCGCGTGAGAAGAGCCTGGTGGCCTACGAGCTGCTCATCGAGCCCATGCCTGCGGCCGACACGCTGATCGAGACCGAGCCGAACGACTCGGCGCTGACCGCGGCGGCGTTGCCTTTGACGCGCGCGGTGATGGGCTACGCGGGCGTGCGGCTCGACGAGCCCGACAAGTTGATCGCGCTGCGGCCCGACGGCCCGTTCTCGACGGTCGACACCTTTCGCGTCGACGAAGTGCCGGCGGGTGAGCAGGTGGTGGTCGCGGTGGTGCCTCCAGAGCGAGGGGCGCTGCAGGTCATCGACGAGGCAGACCTCGAGGTGTGGCGGCAGCGGGTGGCGCAGTCGTCTCCGTCACGGCCGGCGCCTCCGCGGCCCACCGCGAGGGTGGTGAAGGGCGGCCCCGAGGTGTTCGTGCTCGACGGCGGGCACGACGGGGTTCGTCGCGTGCGCGTTCTGCCGGCCGAAGACACGTTGCCGGGCGCGACGTATTTCGTGGCAGCGGCGACGTCGGGCCCCAACGGCGTGGCCGCGTTGGTCGACTTGCTTCGTGTGCTCGAGACGAGGCCTGAAGCGCAGCGACGGTTGGTGGAGCGGGTGGGCGAGGTGCTCAAGACCTCGCCCGAGCTCGCGCGGCTGCAGCAGGCCATCGGGTCACGCTGACGTGCGCGCTCAGCGCCGCAGGTGCCCGCTGGCGTTTGCATGACGCCGCCCAGTGTCTTTCGCTTGCGCTTGAGGCAAGGTGCCGCCTCTTGTTTGGGGGACTTCTGGAATGAAGCGCGCGACGCCCCAGCTCCTGCTGATCGGCGGCACCGACGACGATGCCGGCTGGGTGCATCGTGCGCTCGCCTCTGACAACGGCACCGTGCGCCTCGAGCGCCTGCGTGGTGACGAGAACCCGCGGCCGCTGCTCACCGCCATGCGCTTCGACGCCGTGCTCGTCGACCTGCTCTCGTCGTCGCTCGACGCGGCAGGCTGGGTCGCGTTGCTCGACGACGTGGGCCAGCGCGCGCCAGTCGTCGTCGTCGCCGACGCGCGGCAGGAGTCAGACGTCATCACCTGGCTCGCCACCGGCGCCTCCGACTGGGTGTTCCGGCCCGGCTTGCTCGGGTTGTCGGCCGTGCTCGCCCGCCTGCAGCGTGAAGCCCGTGAAGAGGCGGCCGAAGAAGAGAAGGAGCGCCAGCTGCGCGAGGCCACCGCCGCCCTCGTCGAGCTCGCGCGCAGCCCCGTCTTCAGGGGCGACGACCTCACCGCGATGCTGCAGGAGATCACCAGGCGCTGCACGAAGAGCATGGGCGTCGATCGCTGCGGCGTGTGGGTCTACACCGACGACCGCCGCTCGCTCACGCTGCTCGACCTGTACGACGCGAAGACGGCGCTGCACGCCCACGGCACCCAGCTGCACCGAGACGAACACCCCATCTACTTCGAGACCCTGGGGTCGAGCCGCGTGCTGGCCTCGGCCAACGCGACGACCGACCCGCGCACCCGCGAGTTCACCCACAGCTACTTCGCGCCCGAGGGCATCACCTCGACCCTCGACGTCGCGCTGCGGCTGCGCAGCGAGCTCGTCGGTGCGCTCTGCATCGAACACCGCGGCCCACCCCGCCGCTGGAGCGCCGCCGAAGAGGTCTTCTCGAGCGCGCTCGCCGACGTGGTGGCGCTGGCCCTCGAGACGACCGAACGCCGCCGCATCGAGAACGCGCTGACGCTCTCGGAGCGCCGCTTCAAGGACATCTTCCGCTACTCGTCCGACAACATTCTGCTCTACCGCGTCGCCGTCGACGGCCGGGTGTTCTGTGAAGACATCAACCCCGCGGTGGAGCAGTCGACCGGTTACCGGCGCGACGACGTCGTCGGCAGAGAGGCCCACGAGGTGGTGCCGCCCCTCGCTGCGGCGCGCCTCAACGAGCGCTACCAGCAGGCCATTCGCGCCCGCCTGCCCATCATCTACGAGCATGAGCTGCCGCTGGCGACGGGGCCGCGCGTCTACAACACCGCCATCATCCCCATGCTCGACGACACGGGCCGGGTGCAGCGCCTCGCCTCGGTGGCGCGTGACGTGACGACGCAGCGGTTGACCGAGCGGCTCTCCCGCCAGCTCGAGACCCAGCTCGCCGAGGCGCAGAAGAACGAAGCGCTCGCCCGCCTCGCGACGCACGTGGCGCACGACGTGGGCAGCCTGCTCTCGGCGGTCGACGCGCACGCGCAGCGCCTGGCTGATGGCACCGCGGCGCCCGAAGCCCAGCGCGCCATTCTCGAGGCGACGGCGCGAGGCCGGGAGTTGGCCCGCCGCATCGCCAACTACGGCCGCCGCCGCCCCGACGAGAAGCGGCCCGTCGACCTGAAGCCGCTCGTCGACGAGGTGCTGCGTCAGCTCAGCGCCACTGCGCCCGCCGTCGACGTCGTGCGCTCGCTCTTTGACGTGCGCGTGCCCGGAGACTCGGTGCAGCTGCACCAGGTGCTGCTCAACCTCTGCACCAACGCGCTGCAGTCGATGCCCGACGGCGGCACGTTGACCGTCTCGCTCGAGCTGGCGCGCATCAGCTTCGACCAGGCGGCCTCGCGGCCTCCGCTCCGGGCCGGCTCCTTCGCCCGCCTCGTCGTCAGCGACACCGGCCCCGGCATGGACGAGGCCACGCGGCGGCGAATCTTCGAGCCGTACTACTCCACCAGCACGGCGCGCTCGGGCCTTGGCCTCGCCGTGGTGCAGTCGGTCGTGACGGGCCACGACGGAGCGGTGTTCGCCACCAGCACGCCCGGCGCCGGCTCGACCTTCGAGGTCTTCCTGCCCGCCGTCGACGCCGACGACGATCAGCCCGGAGAAGGCCAGCACCTGATGCTCGTCGACGACCACCCCGGCATGGCGCGGGTCAGCGCGAAGCTGCTCGAGACGCTCGGGTATCGCACCACCGTGTTCGACGACCCGCGCGCGGCCCTCGAGGCGTTTCGACAGAAGCCGCAGGGCTTCGACGCGGTGCTCACCGACCTCTCGATGCCGCAGATGAGCGGCGAAGAGTTCACCAGGTCGCTGCGCGCGGTGCGGCCGACGTTGCCCGTCATCGTGTCGAGCGGCTTTGCGTCGCACCTCGACAAAGAAGAGCTCGGCCGGCTCGGCGTCGCGGCCGTGCTGCTCAAGCCGTGGAAGCTCGACGAAGCCGTCGCCACGCTCAAGCGGGTGCTGTCGGCGCCGCGCTGAGGCCATTTCGGCGCCGATGGGCCGTGCACATCGTGTGGCAACCCCGTGCGCCCCGGGGCTATGACGGCGCTTCGTCGCGGGCGGCCGGCCTGCGCACCTGGAGCCCCGCATGCTGCGCGCCATTCTCCTCGCTCTGACGCTGCTCGCGTCGTCGTCGGCGTTCGCCGCTGATGACGACTTCACGCGCTTCGCCACCTGGGCCCGGGCCTATCGCTCGGCCGACGGCGATCTCGACCGCGTGCGCCTCGAGAAAGAGGGCCTGCCCCTGGCGAAGGCCCGCCGCCTCGCGCTGAAGGAGCTGATGCGCAGCGACCCCCGGCGCGCGCTCTCGCTGTTCGAGTCACGCCTGGGCCTTCCACCCTCGGTCGCGCAGCAGCTCGAGCTGCCCGTCGACGCCGTGGGCCGTTACGAGGTGCTCTGCGAGACGGGCAAGCCGCTGTACGTGCAGGCGTGGCTCGGCG
>JAEUJR010000465.1 GCA_016793585.1 Archangium sp. | reverse complement strand
GCTGGCGCCCTTCGAGTCACGGTCGAACGCGAAGATCGGCATGCCCTCACTCGAGGCCTGCGCGAACCGCGTGCACTGCCGCACCACCTGCGGCATCAGGTATTCGGGGTAGTGCGTCTTGAGCGCCTCGAGCGCTTCCTTCGCGAGCTTGAAGGTCGCGTTGAACGCGTTCACCACGATGAAGACGTGGTCGAGCACGTGGCCGAGATCTTCCTCGAGGCTCTGCACCGTCTCGAACAGCAGCTTGAGGCCGTGAAACGAGAGGAAGTCGGCGAGCACCGGCACGATGAGATCATCGGCGGCCATGAGCGCGTTCAGGTTCAGCAGGCCGAACGAGGGCGGCGCGTCGAAGATGATGAAGTCGTAGTGCGCCTCGACCTCTTTGAGCGCGTTCTTCAGCTTGAACTCGCGACCGGCCATCGGCATCAGCGCGAGGTCGACCGTCGACATCGACAGGTTCGAAGGAATGAACTCGAGGTTGGGCAGCTGCGACTTCTGAATCGCCTGGGTGATGGGCGCCTTCTTCACCAGCACGTTGAGCAGCGTGTGCTGAAAGTCTTCGCCTTCGAAGCCGAGGCACTTGGTGGCGTGGCCCTGGCTGTCGAGGTCGACGAGCAGCACGCCGTAGCCCATCTCGGCGAGCCGCCACGCGTACGAGGTCGACAGCGACGTCTTGCCGGTGCCGCCCTTGAAGTTGAGGAAGAGCTGCTTCCGCGTGCCGACCGAGGGCGGGTAGAGGTTCAGCTTCGCACGCAGGTCCCACACGTCTTCGGGCGAGAAGGCGTCTTTCTCGAGCGACGCCTTGAGCGCCTTCGGCGTGATGTGCAGCAGCTCGGCGGCCTGCTTCGGAGTGTAGGAAGGCGTTTCCATGCGTGAGGGTTCCTCAGGCGACGAAGTACTTGTGGCCACGGCGAACGACCTGGCCTTGTTCCATGAGCGCCGCGCACGCTGCGCGGACCGACTCGAGTGACGTGTTGAGAGAGGTCGCGAGCACGTCGGCAGGCTGACCGCGAATCGCCGCGCGCAGCTCGAGGAGCACGCCCTTGATGACGGTGCCGTCGACGGCGGGCGTGGTGTGCTCGAGCACGGCGACGGCGACACGCGACGCAGCCGCGCCCGTGTGGAGCGCCGACTCGTGATGCAGGGCCGGTGTCGCACGGTGCGAAAGAACGACCTGCTCGACGACCGACGAGGGCTGAACGACGGCTGCGACGTGGGGGCGCGGCGCGATGGTGGCGGCGTCGATGGCAACCTGGGGCTGTTGCTGCGCGACCGTGGCGGTTCCGTCGACGGCGGTTGCGTGGTGGGCCCGGCCGACAACCTGGTGCGGTCGCTGCGCGGTTTCGATGTGAGCGCGCTGCGCAACGGCTTCGACGGCGTTTGCGTGGTGCGCGCTCGGCGCGACCGGAGTGGCCTTCGGCAGCGCCGCGACGACCTTCGCCTTCACCGGGTTCGACGGCACCTGCGCAAGGCGACGAACTTCTCGGCGACGCTGCGCCTCATCGAGCTCGACGAGCTGGCTCACGTCCTGGCCCAGCTGTCGCGAGAGCGCCTGGCTCGCGGAGCGGCGAACGCGCAGCTCGGGGTCTCGCATCGCCTGCATCAGCCACGGGCGCGCCGACTCCATGCCGCTGGCGCCGAGCACCAGCGCGGCCAGCGAGCGTACGTCGGGGTTCTCGTCACGAATCGCCGTCTCCCCGAGCTCGAGCGCCGCCGGCCCGCGCAGGGCGAGCGCGAGCAGCGAGGCGCGGCGACGCACGGCCGGGTCGGGGTCTTTCACCGCGGCCGCGAGGTGAGGGCCGGCCTGGGTCGGGTCGAGCTTGAGCAGCGCCTTGAGCGCCGCGATGCGCACCTCGGCTGCCGGCGAGCTCAGCTGCGGCACGATGACGGGAATCGCTTCGACCTTCGCGAGCGTCGACAGCGCGGTGAGCAGCGCGACCTTCACCGGCGCGTCGGTCTCGGCGTGCAGCGCCGTCGCGAGCGCCGGAGCGGCCGCCGGGTGCGCGAGCGCAGTCAGGCGCTCTGCAGCGCGGGCACGGGCCGACGGGTCTGGCGCCGTCAGCTCGCGCACCGAGAAGCCGAACAGCGTCTCTTCGGAGCGCCCGGGGAAGGGGAACGCCCGCTCGAGTGAGGCGAGCTCGTCTTTCGACACCGTGAGCCGCCCCTGTGCCTTCAGGCTCTCGGCCTCCTTCGCGATGAACGACGGCTCGGCTTCGACCGCAGCCACAGGCGCCGGCGCCTCGGCAGCGTTCACCACCGGCGTGCCCACCGCTTCGTCACGCTCGCGCCGCAGCAACACTTCGCTGCGCAGCTCCGAGATGAACGAGGCGAGGTTGAAGGGGTCGTGGCCGTCGGCGTGGTTCAGCTTCGAGGCCTCGAGAATCTTGCCGAGCAGCTCGGCGCGCTCACGGCGCAGCGCCTCGGCCAGGTTGGCGCTCTCTTCACGCTCGGCATGCGCCCGCGTCGCCCGCACCTCGAGCTCGGCGACGACGCGGCGAAGCTCGATTTCCCGCTGCGACGCCTGCGCGAGGTCAGAGCGCAGCCGCTCCCGCTCGGCGCAGGCCGTCGACAGGTCGTTCGTCAGCTGCGCCGCGCGCGCTTCGAAGTAGACGATTTTTTCGAGCGCGCTTTTCAGCAACGCGTCGGGGCGCTCCTGGCTCACGTGAGGGCCTTTCGTGCCGGTTTGGCTGACCGTAGCGGCCTGTAGCGGCTTGTCTCTTTTTTGACCGGCGGCACCC
>JAEUJR010000203.1 GCA_016793585.1 Archangium sp. | reverse complement strand
ATCATCGCGCTCACCGCGTCGGCGTCGAGTGAAGATCGCGAAGCTTGTCAGCGCGCCGGCATGAACGAGTGCCTGGCCAAGCCGGTCTCGTACAACGATCTCGTGCGCGCGATCGCAGGCGTCACGAAGCCTGTGGTGCCGGCCGCTCCCGAAGGGGAATGAGCAGCCCCAGGAACGCCCACGACAGCGCCGCGCCGATGAGGAAGACGGGCGCCCAGCCGAGCTCGTCGACGAGCGCGCCCGAGACGAGCCCCGTCGGCGACTTCCCCAGCACCTCCACCGCGGCGAGCAACGTGAAGTGCGTCGCGCCCACCGACCGATCGACCTTCGACATCATGAAGGCGAACATGCAGGTGGTGACGAGGCCGGCGAAGAAGTGCTCGAGGCTGGTGATGCCGTAGATGATCGACGGCGTGCCCGGCAGCAGGCCTGCGGCGAGCGCCCACATGGCCACGAGCGAGAGCGCCCGAACGGCCGACGTCGTGCCCACCGCGCGCAAGAGCGACATTCGGGCCGCCACCACGCCCCCCGCGATGGAGCCCAGCAACGAGCCCAGCTGACCGACGAGCGCAAACGAGGCGACGTCTTCTTTCGTGAAGTGCAGCACGCGCTGCAGGTACGGCTCGAACACCGAGTCCGAGAGCGCCTCGCCCATCTTGTAGGTGGCGACGAAGAGCACGAGCCACAGACCGCCAGGCTTCGCGACCAGCTGCCACGCGCGGCGGGCGATCTCCTTGAACGTCGGCCGCTCGACGGGCCCGGTCGACACGTGGGCGCGTCTCGGCTCTTCGACCCGCAGCATCGCCACCGTGGCCAGCGCCGCGATCGCCGCGAGCCCGAAGAAGCCCCCCTGCCAGCCGAGCCTCGGCAGCAAGAAGCCGATGAAGATCGAGCCGCCCACCGCCATGCCGATCTTGTACGCCGACACCTGCGCCGCGTTGCCTGCGCCCAGCTCGTGCTCCGAGAGCAGATCGACCGCGAGCCCGTCGACCGGCACGTCTTGCATCGAGGCGAAGACGTTCATCAACAGCACGACGCCGAGCAGCGGCACCAGCAGCTCGGGGTACGGCGTGAAGCCGGCGCCGGCGAGCGCCAGGGCGAGCAACACCATCAACGGCACGATCCACGACTTGCGGCGGCCAAACTGCTCGGAGCCGTACCGATCGACGAGCGGCGCCCAGACGGGCTTGAAGCTCCAGGGCAACGAGAGCAGGCCCAGCAGCGTTACGGCCGTCATCGGCACTGACTTGTCGTCGGCGAGCAGCAGCTTGAGGCCCTTCGACTGAAAGCCGAACGGCAGCCCCTGCACGAAGTACAGCAACGAGAGCAGCCCGAGCTTCCAGGCGGCGGGGGCGCGGCGCTCCATGGTGGCTCAGCCCGCGAACATCTCGACGAACATGCGCTCGAGCTGAATACGAATGGCGCCGTTGCGCTGGGTGATGGCGTTGCGAGCCTCGTCGATGAGCAGGTTGCGGCGGTGGAGGCCCGCCGGTGACACCTTCGAGGCGGCGGCGATGGCGAGCGGCTGCAGATCACCATTCACCAGCTTCGCGTCGGGCACCTGCGCGACCTGCACGTCACGCAGCCACACCTGCAGCACGTCGAGCGCGATCTCGGCGGTGGCGCGGTCTTCGCTGAGCACCTCGGCCAGCGAGAGCCAGCCACGTGCGTCGGCCGGGTCGAGCGCTTCGAACCGCTCGATGATGCTCTTGCGCTCGGCCAGCGCGTCGATGTCGAAGGCGAGCGCACGGGCCATCGAGCCACCTGCCATCGCGGCGGCCTGCAGCGCGGTCGCGTCGTCGACGGCCTTCTTCTGGCCCTTGAGCTTCTCGGCGAGGAACTCCACCGGCAGCGGGCCGAAGGTGGCCTTGGCGCAGCGACTGCGAATGGTGGGCAGCAGCTTGTCCTGCGCGGACGAGACGAGGATGAGCACGGTGCCCTTCGGTGGCTCTTCCAGCGTCTTGAGCAGCGCGTTCTGCGCGGGCGGGTTCATCGCGTGCGCGGTGATCAGAATCGCCACCTTCGTCTTCGACTCGAGCGCGCGGAAGGCGAGGCGCTCCTGCAGCTGGCGTATCTGCTCGATGCGAATGTCGCGCGAGGGCGTGTGATCGAAGTCGCTGCGGCCGGCGAGCCCACGCTTCACCAGCTCGTCTTCGGGCATCAGCACGGTGACGTCGGGGTGGTTGCGCTTGTCGACGCGGCGGCAGCTGGCGCAGGTGCCGCACCCCACGTTCGGCTTCTCGGGGCAGGTGAGCGCCTGGGCGAGCCCGATGGCCGCCAGCTCTTTGCCCACGCCCTCGGGGCCCGTGAAGAGCCACGCATGGTGAACCTGGCCACGGGCCAGGCCCGCTTCGAGGGCGGCGATGGCGCGGTCCTGACACTTCACGGCGTCGAGCGACATGGGGCCGGTCTTGTAGCGCGACTGCGCACGCCCGGCACCGTGCTATCAGCCCGCTCGCATGTCGTTCCTTCAGGGCAACCTCGCACTCGTCCTCGGCGTCATCGCGCTCGTCGTCACGGCGATCGTCCGCCGCCTCTCGAGGGAGGAGCGGCTGCGCGAAGACGTGTTCGGCGCCCTCGTGTGGTTCGCGCTCTTCGTCGCCGTGCGCGGGGTGATGATCTGGGCCGAAGCGTGGACGCCGAAGGAGTGGCACCCCGTCGAGCGCGCCGTGTGGATGCTGGCGTTCGCGTTCGGCACGGTGCGGCTGGGCGTCTCGGTGGTGCTGTGGACGCGGCGCCAGCTGGGCGGGGCGCCGACGGCCAAGATCCACCGCGACGTCGCCGACTTCCTGCTCTACCTCGCGACCGCGATTCCCATTCTCAAGACGACGCTGCAGCTCGACGTCACCACGCTGCTGGGCACGTCGGCCGTGCTCTCGCTGGTGCTCGGCTTCGCCCTGCAAGACACGCTCGGCAACCTCTTCAGCGGCCTGTCACTGCAGCTCGATCGCCCGTATCAGGTCGGCGACTTCGTGCGTGTCGGCCAGCACGAAGGCCGCGTCGTACAGACGTCGTGGCGCTCGACCCGCATCGAGACCATGCGCAAGGAGCAGATCACCCTGCCCAACGCGCTCACCGCCAAAGAGCCGATCATCAACTACAGCAAGGGCGGGCAGCCGGTGGCCCTCGACCTCACCATCGGCACTGCGTACGCCGCGCCGCCGACGAAGGTGAAGGCCGAGATCCTCGAGGCCATCGCCGAGAGCCCGATCATCTTGAAGTCGCCCGCGCCGTGGGTTCGCACGTGGGAGTTCGACGAGTCGGCGGTGAAGTACGTGGTGCGCGTGTGGCTGAAAGACTGGTCTGACGCGCCGCACGTGCACGACGAGGTGTTCGCGCGACTCTGGTACCGCTTCGGGCGCGCGGGCATCGAAATTCCCTTCCCGCAGCGCGTGGTGACGGTGCGCGCCGAGGTGCCGCGCCCGCAGGGCCTGCGGGAAGAGCTGCTCGGCGAGCTCGATCTCTTCAAGCTGTTCTCGGGCGACGAGCGCCGGGCGATCGCCGACGCGGCGACCGAGCACCACTTCGGGCTGGGCGAAGCCGTGTGCGTCGAGGGCCGCGAAGGCGCCACCTTCTACGTCGTCGCCTCGGGCCGCGTGTCGGTGCGCGTCGGGCAGCCGCCACGAGAGGTCGCGACGCTCTCGCGTGGCCAGTACTTCGGAGAGATGTCGCTGCTCACCGGCGAGCCGCGCTCGGCCACCGTCGTCGCCATCGAAGACACGGCGGTGCTCGAGTTCGATCGCGCCGAGTTCCAGAAGTTCTTCACGGCCAAGCCCGAGCTCGCCGAGCAGATGGCCGAGATTCTCGCGCTGCGAAAGGCCGAGCTCGCCACCGACGCAGCCGGCAAGGTGAGTCAGAAGGTCGACGCCTCGGGCCTGCTGACGAGGCTGCGGAGGATCTTCACACCTGGAGCAGCCACGCGCTGAGGGCGACGGCCCACGTGAGCAGCGTCGTCATCGCGAGCCAGCGCGCGCCCTGAAACACCGGAGCATCGGCCTCGGTCGGCGTTCCGGCAGTCGCCGCCCGCCGCCACGCCATCACGGAGAGCACGGGGAACAGGAGGCCACCCAGCGCAAGCCACAACGTCACGCGAGCACTCGCGGAGATCTCGAGGCGAACCTCTGGCCGCGACGCGCAGGTGACGCACCAGCCCTCACGAACGGCAGCCCGACACGCCACGCAGACGAAGCGGCCACACCGAACACACGAGCCGACGGCTGCGACGTCAGCGTGAACCGAGCACCGGGCTGTCATGCGGCCAGCACCGCCCGCGCCTCGGCTGCACGGACTTCAGGCACCATCACCTCGATCGCCAGGTGGGGCCCGAAGAACTGAAACGCCGCGCGATGGTGACGGGTACGCGCGAACGCCGCGATGCCCCTGCTCGTCAGCCGGTGCAGCACGGCGTCGACCTCGGGCACACGCGCCAGCTCGTAGACGGTGACCAGGGCGCCGTGGGCCCGACGAAACCGAAGCTCGTCGAGGCCATCGAGCAGCACCAGCGCCGTCACCATGACCGCGCTCACGAGCGACACCGAGATCGGCGCCACGAGCTGCATCGGCAACGCGAACGCGACGTTCAAGATCAGCGCGTCACGAATCGCGGTTGGAACTGCGGCGCGTGCCGCGAGCAGCGTGCTCACGTCGTCCAGCTCGGGGTTCCAGCGCTTCCACATCGACGCGACCACCCGCGGCCGGAAGAAGAGCGTCGACCAGAACACCGTGAAGAGCGCGGCCACGCCCAGCCATGACGCCACGAAGAGCAGCTGCGATGTCTGGAGCGCCCGGCTGAAGGGCTGGAGCGACCGCACGAAGTTCGCCGCCGTCGACGGGAGCGACATCAGCACGGAGGCAGACGCGGCCATTCCCAGCCCTGACACGGGCGGTGGCGCACGAACGGGTATCGCAGGCTGCGCGGCTGGCCGACGCGAGAGCCAGACGATCGCGTACGCCGCGGCAGCGAGCAGCCCAAACACCACCAACAGCGCTCCTGGCGCGAGTTCTTCGCGCTCGACCATTCGCCACCGCTGCAGCGACGTGAAGCCGTCGAGCGACGCCAGCGCCGCGACCGAGAAGCCATTCAGCACTCCGAACCGGTGGGCCACCACGACCAGCGCCCAACCCACCAGCGTGGCCGCCATCATCGACGCAGAGAAGCCGAGCTCGCCCGTGGCCCGTGCCATCACGCCACACTGCACTGTTGCAAGCATGAGCCCGAGCACCCACGAGGCGATGACGAGCGGGCGGCGAGCCGCACCACCGCTCACCCGGCGCCACCGCAGCGGCGGCACGATGAGCGCGATCACCTCGACGATGAAGTACCCGTTCAGCAACGGGCTGAAGCCGAGCCCCAGCCACGAGAACTTCGGGAACACCTCGGTCGGGTCGAACAGCGAGACCGAGCGCGTCGACTCGAGGTTCGTGAGCGAGAGGCCAATCAACACGCCCAACACGGCGAGCGTGACGAGCACGCGCTGCATCAGCGGCCGCTGCCTCGGGGGCCATCGCTCTTCAACGCCTCGAGCGCCTTCTGGCGGGCGACCTCGAACTCGTCACCCCGCGTCCACGTCGGCATGTTCGGCGCGTCAGCGAGCTTCAGCGTGAGCTGGTGAATGAGCTTCACGTCTTCGACCGCGCCCGAGAGATCCCAGGTCGGGAGCAGGTCGTCGGTGGGCTGGTGGTAGTGCGTGAGCTCCCACTTTTCGCGCTGCTCACGGCCCCACGACTCGGGGCGATCGATGAACGCGTGGCCCGACGAGAAGTACGCAGCCGGCACGCCCACCTTCGCGAAGTTGAACTGATCGCTGCGGTAGAAGAACCCGCGATCACTCAGCGCGTCGGGCTTCACCACCCGCCCCTGCGCCTTCGCCAACTGCACCAGCACCGCGTCGATGCTCGTCTTGCCGTACCCGATGACCGACACGTCCTTCGTGCGGCCCCAGATGTTGAGGCCGTCGATGTTGATGTTCGCGGCCATGCGGCCGTACGGAACGGGTGGGTGCTCGACGAGGTACTGCGAGCCCAGCAGGCCCTGCTCTTCGGCAGCGACGGCGGCGAACAAGACGCTGCGCTTCGGCGCCTTGCCCTGCGCGGTGAGTGCTCTGGCCACCGTGAGCAGCGCAGCCACCCCCGACGCGTTGTCGACGGCGCCGTTGTAGATCGCGTCTTCGCCCGGCTTCGCGTCTTCCTTGAGGCCGAGGTGATCGTGGTGCGCGGTGAGAATCACCCACTCGTCAGAGAGCTTCGGGTCGCTGCCCCGCAACAGGCCCAGCACGTTCGCGGTCGACTTCTTCACCACCGTGTTCGTGAACGAGGTGCTGGCCAGCGCGCCCAGCGGCACCGGCACGAAGTCACGCGACTGCGCCGCGGTGCGGAGCACGTCGAGATCCTTCCCGCCCAGCTGCACCAGCTTGCGGCTCGCCTCTTCGGTGAGCCAGCCCTCGACCTGAAGCAACGGCGCTCCGGTCGGCGGCAGATCGAACTGCTCACCGGTCCACGAGGTCTGCACGACCTGCCACGGGTACCCGGCCGAGGGCGTGGTGTGAATGATGAGACACCCGACCGCGCCCTGCTTCGCCGCCTGCTCGTACTTGTAGTCCCACCGGCCGTACCAGAGCCGCGTCTTGCCCGCGAAGAGCGCCGCGTCGTCTTCGGGGTCGTTGTTGAGAACGAGCACGACCTTGCCCTTCACGTCGACGTTCTTGAAGTCGTTCCACCCGTACTCCGGCGCGACGATGCCGTAGCCGACGAACACCACCTCGGCCTTGTCGAACTTCGAGATCGCGTTCTGGTGGCCGCTCACGGCGATGAGATCGGTGTGGAACTTCGCTTCGAGCTTCGTCTGGCCCTTCGTGAAGACGATCGACTGCGGGTGGCCGGTGACGCCGACGAGGTCGAGCGGTTGCAGCATCGAGCCGTTGGTGCCCGCGGGCTCGAGCCCCATCGTCTCGAACTGCGCGGCGATGTACTGCTGAGCGAGCTGATCGCCGCGGGTCGCCGGCCCACGGCCTTCGAGCGCGTCAGAGGCGAGGAAGCGCACGTGCCCAGTGAGGGCGTTCGCGGTGATGAAGGGGCTGGGGCCTGACTTGTCGGCCGAGAGCAGCAGCGAGAGGAGCACCGTCGACGTCATGCGCCGCGTGTAGCGGGTCGTGGGCCGAAAATCAGCCCCACTGCTTCGGGTCGACCGCCAGCAGCCGCAGCTCGGCGACGAAGCGCCGGCCCTCGGCGTCTTCGAGCCAACACTCGTGCGGGGCGGGGAGCATCTCGCTCACCACCAGCGCCGGCGCCTCCCGGGCCTGTTTGCAGAGCAGCTCGACGAGCGGTGGGCTCGTGAGATCGACGTAGATGGGCTTCGTCTCGAGCGGTGACTTCACGAAGACCCACCGCGGCCAGCCGAGCGCGCGAGCCGTGCGCACGACCTCGAGGTAGCGCTGAGACGCCTCGTCCTTCGCCCACGCCTCGAGCACCGCGCGATCGATGCGCCAGGCCTCACGCGCGATCACGACGCCGTCGAGCCAGATTCGCGGGCGGTGCGTCGCCCACGCGACGACGTGGAACTCGTTCGCGGCGCGCAGCTTGATGCGACGCTCCATCACCGCGGCGAGCGGAATGCGAAACGCCTTGCCCACGACCTCGAGACCACGCTTGCCGAGCTGAACCGAGAGCTCAGCCGCCCGGCGGACCCGACGCTCGGGCAGCGGGGAGCTGAAACGGAAGCCGAGATCGACGTGAAACCGATCGTCGTCCCTCGCCAATCGCGTGTCGTGGGTGCTGCGCGAGAAGTCCTCCCAGGGAATCGGAGTCACCAGCGGCCCCGGCAGGTCTTCCCGGTAGAACCGCTCGAGTTCGTCGCGGTGTGGTGTGAGCGACAAGACCGAGAGCGTCGTGAAGGGCGTGACGCCCGTGTGCAGCTCTCCGAGCACGGGAACCAACTCGCCCTCGCGCTCCGCCAACATCACGTCTGGAGCGTGGTGCCGCGCGCCTGGCCAGCCTGGACCCGCCTGCTCGACCCGCTTGCGAATCGCGGCGCCCAGCGGGGAGGACGACCACCGCACCTCTCGCGCCTGCGCATCGAAGGGCCCCACCGCCTTCGCGACGAGTCGCTGAATCGACGCGCGCGCCGCAACCACCGCCGCAGGAGGATCGGCGTCGAAGTGCCTGGCCGTCGACAGCCAGAAGTCGACGAGCGGAACTGACTTCGCCTTCGCGCGCCTGAACTCGCGCAGCATCGCCTGGTCGAGACGGGCGCCGATCTGCGCCGTGTAGAGGCGGGCCAGCTCGAGCATCACCGTCAGCGGCGCGTCGAGCTTTCGGCGCACGTCATCTCCGAGCGTCACCGTCGTGTCGCGCCGCGCCTCTTCATACAGAATCGAACGCCCGGCATAGGTGCGGCCCTCGTGGCGCTTCGCTTCGGTCAGCGAGTGCGAGGTGAAGACCGACTCTGCGTTTGCGATGGCTGCCGAGAGCCGCTCGCGGGGAGCACTGGCGATCGCCTCGCGCGCGGCGTCGAGCTCGTCGAGCGCCTTCGTGAGCCGCGACCGGAGAGGAGTCGAGAGCTTCTTCGTGGCGCGTCGAACGGCCGCTTCCGGG
>JAEUJR010000458.1 GCA_016793585.1 Archangium sp. | reverse complement strand
GTACATTCACGTCGACGACAACGCCGTCATCTCATCGACGTTCTCGTTGCAGGTGACGCAGGTGACGGCGCCGCCGAATGACACGTGCGCGACGGCGACGGCGCTGACGCTGGGCACGCCGGTGACTGCCACCATCGACGGTGCAGTGAATGACGACAGCCCGTGCACGCTGTCGAACTCGGGCGCAGGCGAGGTGATGTTCCGCTTCACGCCGACGGTGACGGGCTCGTACTCCTTCTCGGAGACGAGCTCGACGAACGTGGACATGTGGGTGAAGACGGCGTGCGGGGCCACCACGTGCGTCGGGGAAATCAGCGACCCTGAAACCATCTCGGTGACGCTGACGGCCGGCACGACGTACTTCCTCTTCTTGAGGTACTCGTACCCCGACGACAGCTCGCCCATCACCGTGAGCGTCTCGAGCCCCTGATTCTGCGACTGCAGGGATCGCGAGCTCGGGTGGTGCCACCTTGCGTGCACACCCGGGACTCCGAGTTGGAATTGCGGCGCAGTCGAGAGAGCCAGTACGACCTCGTTCATGCGCCGCACGCTCGTGTCGTTGCTCCTCGCCTCCACCGCCCTCGCCGCCACCAGCAAGAACGTCGCGACGAGCCCCTTCGGCGGCAACGGTCACAACGTCAGCTTCGACGGGCGGCTCTTCATCGTGCGCACGAGCCCGGGCTGGGAGGCGCGCATTCTTCGCCCGCAGAGCGTGGTGGTGACGGCCGGCCAGCCGCCCTCGCTCGCGAACGCGTTTTCGCCGTCGGTGCTCATTCAGGCCGCGACGAACGAAGAGAACGCGCTGGCGCTGTGCGAGTCGTCGGCGCAGCCCACGGCCTGTGACGCGAGCGGAGCACCTTCTGCCACCGGCTCCCATCGCTGCTACGACCTCGTCGTCATCGACTCCAACGCGGTGACACCAGCGCCGAACAACGTGCTGCGCCGCCGGCTCTTGAAGATCGTCGTCGCGAACCCCAACACCGCGCAGGCCGCCATCTCGAGCTTCACGTGGACGGACTCGACGCTGACGCCGCTCACGCCCACGCTGCGAGGCATCGAGCCCACCATCACGCGCGATGGAAAGCTGATGGTCTGGCAGGGCCACCCCAACAACACCGGCGCTATCGACACGCTCGTGTACTCGGTGAATCAGACCGCGTGTGGCGTGAGCGGGTGGACGACGCCGAAGAGCATCGCGGCGATGAACACCGACCCGCTGGTGCAGGGCCGCTATCGCCTGGCCGAGCGGCCGCTGCGAGACCCGGCTGGCGTCGCGTACACGTCGACGCAGCTCTTCTACGGCGCCTACCCGTGGATCTTCCCCGACGGCGAGGCCATCAACTTCACCGCGGTGAACATGCCGTGCCGCACCGGCCCGCCGAACGAAGACCCGCCGGGCTGCGGGCCGCGTCGCAACGCGCTCTCGGTCATCGGCTACCCGACGAACTGGCAGCTCTCGCACATCGACGGCGACCTGAACCCGGCCACCGACGACACCGTGCGCCTCTTCTTCTCGTCTCCCGGCCCGATGAACGCGCGGCCGTTGCCGCTCTCGACGGGGCTCGACGTGTGGCCCTTCTTTGGCAGCAACACGTCGAACTACGGCGAGGTCGTCTTCGATGACGCGCTCGACGGCCGCTACGCGGGCCTGTGGCACCTGAACGAGTTCGTCACCGCGCAGGGCGCCTACGACCGCACCCGCTCGGCCGACAGCTCGGGCTACTCCAACACCGGCACGCTGCGCGGCGGCGCCTCGTACCCTGCGCGCAACAACGGCCAACTGGGCAAGGCGCTCTCGCTCGACGGCGTCTCTGGCCGGCTCGAGGTCGCGCACGCGTCGAGCCTGTTGCCCGTCAACGCCATCACCATCGAGCTCGCGCTCAAGCCGCGCTCCGAGCCGAACTGCGACGCGAACAACAACTACCGGCTGCTGCTCGGCAAACCGAACATCAACGGCGCGTACAGCCTCGTGCTCGAAGACGACCGCAGCTTCCAGGCACGCGTGCGCGTCACCGGTGGCGTGCAGTACGACATTCGCTCGAACGCCATCGCGCCGCTGAACCAGTGGACGCACGTCGCGTTTCAGTACGACGCCGCGACGGGCACGATGGTGTTCCTGATGAACGGCATCGAGACGAACCGGGTGGTGCGGGCGCCGGCCGTGCTCGCGGGCACCAACGACACGCTCTTCATTGGAGCTCCCGGTGCGCGCACGGCCTGCCCCAACGGCGGTGATGGTGCGTTCGACGGCGAGCTCGACGAGGTCGGCATCACGCGCGCGTGGCGGTACGGGCCCGTTCCCGGAACGGGCGCGGGTGGTGGCAGCGCCGGCGGCATGAGCGGTGGTGGCGCCGCAGCGGCTGGTGGAACGGCGACCGCGGGCGGCACTTC
>JAEUJR010000144.1 GCA_016793585.1 Archangium sp. | reverse complement strand
GCTGCCCGACATCGGCCGTACGCGCGCGGGCCAGGTTCGTCTGCGCGGCTTGCGCCTCGTGCACACGCACCTCAAGAGCGAGCCGCTCACCCGCGACGACCTCACCGACCTCGCGCTGCTGCGGCTCGACCTCGTCGCGGCCATCGGGGTCGCTCCGAACGGCCAGCCGGGCGTGCTGCACTACGCGCACCTCTTGCCTGAGAACCACGACGGCTCGCTGTGGCGAACCGAGACGCTGCGCTCGGTGTTCGACGATCAGCCCGACTTCGCGGCCACCATCGAAGCGCTCGAAGACGAACTCTCCTCGAAGGCCACGGCCCGCAAAGTGGGAGACCGTGAACGCGCCGTGCTCGTCGCGGTCTGTCTCGATGGCCGACGTGGCGACAGTGAGGCCTCGCTCACCGAGCTGAAGGAACTCGCGCGCACGGCCGGCGTCGAGGTCGTCGACGAAGTGCTGCAGATGCGGCGGCAGGCCGACCCGAAGTACCTCATCGGCAAGGGCAAGCTCGACGAGCTCAACCTGCGCTCGATGCAGCTGCACGGCGACGTGCTCATTCTCGACAAAGAGCTGTCGCCCAGTCAGGCGCGCGGCATCAGCGAGGCGACGAGCATGAAGGTGCTCGACCGCACGCAGCTCATCCTCGACATCTTCGCGCAGCGTGCCCAGAGCGCCGAAGGCAAGCTGCAGGTCGAGCTCGCGCAGCTGAAGTACCTGATGCCGAGGCTCGTCGGCGCCAACGAGTCGATGTCGCGGCTCATGGGTGGTGGGGTCGGAGGCCGCGGCCCCGGTGAGACGAAGCTCGAGATCGACCGCCGCCGCGTGCGCGACCGCATCACCATGCTCGACCGAAAGCTCGAGCAGCTCTCGGGAGACCGCCGCACCCGCCGCCGGCAGCGAACACGCCGCGACCTGCCCATCATCTCCATCGTCGGCTACACGAACGCCGGCAAGTCGACGCTGCTCAACGCGCTCACGAAGAGTGACGTGCTCGCCGAGGACAAACTCTTCGCCACGCTCGACCCGACGTCGCGACGCCTGCGCTTCCCCCGAGAGCACGAGGTCATCATCACCGACACGGTGGGCTTCATTCGCGACCTGCCGAAAGACCTGGTGGCCGCGTTCCGCGCGACGCTCGAAGAGCTCGAAGACGCGTCGCTGTTGCTGCACGTCATCGATGCCTCCGATCCTGCGAGAGACGCGCAAGTGGAGGCGGTCGAGAAGATTCTCGGGTCGCTCGACCTGAGCGAGCGGCCGCGCCTCAAGGTGTGGAACAAGGTCGACCGGCTGTCGCCGGAGCAGATCGACGCATTGCTTCGTGCGCACGGCGGCGTGGCGGTGAGCGCGCTCGATCGACGTGGCTTCGACGAGCTGCTCGAGAAGGCCGAGACGACGCTGTTCGCCGAGGGCCAGAGTGAGAAGGCAGAGGCGCTCCATGCGGCGGTGAACGAGTCGTAGTGTTCGGGCATGGCCTTCAGGAAACCGAAGCGACCCTCGGAGCAGGTGCAAAAGCAGCAGCTCGTCGAACGGCTCATCGCGGCGAAGCTCCAGCAGCACGCCGACGCACTGCTGGCGCCGACGGTGTGGCTCGACCTCGAAGCGACCGACGACGAACTCGACCTCGGCGCGACCCGTTTCGGCGGCTTGCCAGACCTTCCGGCAAAGACGAAGTGGCCAGCGGTCGAGAAGAACCCGCTGTTCTTCGTCGGCCAGTTCGACCTCGAGTCGCTCTCGGTGTTCGAAGCTGCGAAGGCGTTGCCGTCGAAGGGCCTGCTGTCGTTCTTCCTGCTCGACGTTCCACGCGGTGAGCAGCTGCACTGCGGCGAAGGCGTCGTGCTGTACACCCCACCGACCGCGAACCTGGTTCGTCGTGAAACTCCCGAGGGCTGGGACGACGACGAACGCGAGCCGTACGCCACCTGCCGCGTTCACCTGACACCAGGGTGGATGTTGCCGAACGCGATGGAGACCCTCGTCGCGAGCACGTTGTCGGCCGAAGAACGTCGCCGTTACTCCGCGCCGTCGATGGCGTCAGGCTTCTACCCGACGCACCTGCTCGGTCATCGCGACCACAACGGCTACTCGGTGCAGGAGGCAGGGCTGCGGCTGCTGCTTCAGCTCAACTCCGATGAAGAGCTGGGCGCGGAGTTCGGTGACGTCGAAGACGTCGACTGGTTCATCGACGAGGCTGCGCTCGCGAAGGGCGACTTCTCGAAGCTCGTGATGGCGGGCGGCGCGTGAACTCAGCGCAGCGGCTCGAAGAAGCGCTCGAGGCGTTCGTTCACCTCGTCTGGCGCGTCGACGTGCGGCCAGTGGCTCGTGTGCTCGATGCGCGAGTGCTGCAGTGACGGCACGAGTCGGTGCCACGCGGAGGGCACGTCGTTGAACGGGGTGATGAGCGCGTGCCTCGGCATCGTCAGCGCCTCGAGCCGCGAGACCGGGTCCCAGCGCAACGTGCAGGCGAGGGTGCCGATGACGACGTCAGGAGCACTGCTCAGCAGCGCCTCGAGCACGCGCTTCGCATCGTCGGGTCGTGCGCCAACGAGCAGCGACCTCCAGTACGCGGTGACGGTGGCTTCGTAGTCGGCGGCGAGCGCCGCCAGCAGCCCGTCCGCTTCCGCCTGGGGAATCGCCCGCCCGTCCGAGGCTGGGTCGATGAAGAAGACTCCGGCGAAGCGACTCGGCTCCCTCGCCGCGGCCTCGAGCGCCACCGCCGAGCCCCAGCTGTGGCCACAGAGGGCGACACGGCGCAGACCTTGCTGGTCGAGACTTCCGAGCACGTCGGCTGCGTGCTGGGCGAGGTCGTCGCTGCGCCCGCCCGCGGAGCGCCCATGCCCGCGAAGGTCGAAGGCCAGCGCGCGCCGGGTTCGCCGAAAGTGCTTCAGCTGCGCCTCGAAGTGCGACGCGTTTCCGCCCGCCGAGTGAAGGAAGACGAGGGGCAGGGCGGCACCACGGCCGCTGTCATCGACGGCCAACGTGAGGAACTGGGACATGAGGAACTCCGGTGAGAGGTGAACGGTCCGACCGTGGTAGCAAGGGTCGGTGACAGAAATGGTCACCCATCTCTCGTGAGGCTCGATGACGCGCGCAAGCCGGGTGCTAGACCTGAAGGAGCTGCTCGAGGCACGTGAACAGGGCACCGTCGCCTCGTTCGCACGGCAGCTCGGGGTGAGCCGGCGAACGGTGCTGCGCGACCTGGCGACGCTGCGCGAACGGGGCCTGCCCATCGACGCCGAAGGTGGCCCGGGCGGCGGCGTGCGCTTGTCGGAAGACCGGGGCCTCGTCGGCGTGCACTTCGCGCAGGACGAGCTGGTCGCTTTGTGGGTCGCGACGACCGTGATGGCCCGCACCGTGTCGACGCCGTGGTCGAAGCAGGCCGAGCGTGGGCTGACCCGAATGCTCGCGAGTCTGCCGAAGGAGCGCG
>JAEUJR010000107.1 GCA_016793585.1 Archangium sp. | reverse complement strand
TGGAGGACAACGGCGTGCACGTCGTCTACGGCCTCATCGGGCTGAAGACGCACTGCAAGGTGACGCTGGTGGTGCGCCGCGAAGGCAACGGCATTCGCCGCTACGTGCACATCGGCACCGGCAACTACAACCCGGCCACCGCGCGCGTCTACACCGACGTCTCGCTCTTCACTGCGCGCCCCGAGATCGCCGATGACGTGACGGCGCTCTTCAACCTGCTCACCGGCTACTCGACCCAGCCGAACTGGAAGCGCCTCGCCGTCGCACCGAACACGCTGCAGACGAAGGTGCTCGAGCTGATCGAGCGCGAGACGCAGAAGGCCCGCAAGGGCGAGCCCGCACGAATTCTCGGCAAGATGAACGCCCTCGTCGACCCCGTCATCATTCGCGCGCTGTACGCGGCGAGCCAGGCTGGCGTGGAGATCGACCTGCTGGTGCGTGGCATCTGCTGCCTGCGCCCCGGCGTGCCCGGCGTGAGCGAGCGCATTCGCGTGATCTCGGTCGTCGATCGGTTCCTCGAGCACGCTCGCGTGTTTGCCTTCGGCACCGGCACCGCGACCGACGTCTTCATCTCGAGCGCCGACTGGATGCCCCGCAACTTCCACCGCCGCGTCGAGGTGATGGCGCCGGTCGAAGACGCGGTGCTGCGCCTGCGCCTGCTCGACGAGGTGATCGGCCTCGGCCTCAAAGACAACGTGAAGGCCCGCCAGCTCCAGGCCGATGGGTCGTACCTGCCCCGCCCCCTCGCACTCGATGGCCAGACGATTCGGAGCCAGACGATGATGCTCGAGGTCGCCAAGCGTCAGGTGCCCGCCACTGCTGAGCCTGTGCTGCGTCACGTGGCGTCTCCCATCGAGAAGCCCGAGCCCCGAGCCACGCCCGGAACCATCAACGTGGCCTGACGGCTCCAACCACCCGTCGTCACGGGGACATGACGAGGCTCATTGGCGGTGTTACACGCGATGGGCCTACACTGGTGGTGCGCCTCACAAGGAGTTGCTCAATGGGTGGTCTTCGCGGCTGGGAAATTCTGCTGATCGTCGTCGTGATCGTCCTGCTCTTCGGGTCGTCGCGCCTGCCCACGCTGGGCTCCTCCATTGGCTCGTTCGTGAAGAACCTGAAGAAGGGCCTGTCGGGCGAAGCCGAGGCCGACGAGAAGAAGCTCGCCGACTCCGGCCAGCAGGTGCAGTCGAACGACAAAGCAGCCCAGAAGCAGGGCTGAGCTTTCACCTCGGTCGATGCGTTCGGGCCGCGCTCCACCGGAGTCGCGGCCCGTCTCATTTTCAGTCCTTCGCGCCTTCGTAGAGGGCGTCGAGCGCGGCCTTGTAGCGGGCCGTCACCACCTTGCGCTTCACCTTGAGCGTCGGCGTCAGCTCGCCGGTCTCTTGCGTGAAGTCCTGCGGCACCAGGTGGAACTTCTTCATCGTCGAGTACGGCGGCTGGGTCGCGTTCACGGCGTCGATGGCGGCCTTCACCTCGGCGATGATCTCGGGCCGCTTCACCAGCTCGGCCACGCTGCTCACCGTCACGCCCTTCTCGGCGAGCAGCTTCTTGCCGGTCTCTTCGTTCACCGCGATCAGCACCGTGAGGTAGGGGCGCATGTCACCGTGCACCATCGAGTTCGAGACGATGGGAGCAGTCTTGAGCGCGTTCTCGAGGTTCTGGGGCGCGCAGTACTTTCCACCCGAGGTCTTGATGAGGTCTTTCTTGCGGTCGGTGATGCGCACCGCGCCGTCTTTGTCGATCTCGCCGATGTCGCCGGTGTGGAAGAAGCCATCGGGCCGCAGCACCTCGGCCGTCGCCGCTTCGTTGCCGTAGTAGCCCTTCATGATGTTGGGCCCGCGAATGAGAATCTCGCCGTCTTCGGCGATCGTGAGCTCGACCCCGGGGAAGGGCTTGCCGACCGTGCCGATGCGAATCGAGCCAGGCACGTTGAGCGTGCTCGCGGCGCTGGTTTCGGTGAGCCCGTACCCTTCACAGACGGTGAAGCCGACGAGCTCGAAGAAGTAGCCGATCTTTCGCGGCAGCGGAGCACCACCCGAAACGAAGAGCTGCAGCCGGCCACCCAGCTTCTCGTCGAGGCCCGCCTTCACCTTCTTGAAGACGAGCGCCTTCGCCAGCGCGAACCCGAGGGAGTCGTACGGCTTGCCGGCCTCTCTCGCCGCGACGTACTCGTCGAACAGCTTGAACGCCCAACGCGCGAGCGAGCCCTTCACTCCGGGCGCCGACAACGCGTTGCCCTGCACCCCGGCGAAGACCTTCTCGAACACGCGCGGCACAGCGGGGAAGATGGTGGGCTTCGTCTCGGCGAGGTTGGCGACGACCTTCTCGACCGACTCCGCGAAGATCATCGTGAAGCCCAGCGCCAGCCACGCGGCCTTCGCCACCTGCGCGAACGAGTGCGCGAGCGGCAGGAACAGCATGAGCGAGTCGTCGTCCTTCATCACCTTGAGCGACCGAAT
>JAEUJR010000101.1 GCA_016793585.1 Archangium sp. | reverse complement strand
CCCGCGAGCTTCGACGCGTACTTCGCGCAGCGAGGGTCTTTCGCAAGGGTTCTGAGCGCGTTCTTGTCACCCGTGACGATGATCGCGTCGTCTTCGCGACAAGCCATGGCAACGAGGAGCAGCTCGCCCGGGTCGAGGCCTGGAATGTCTGCGAGCTCCTTCTTCTCTGTCTCGGTGAGCCCCTCGGTGATCTGCGAGACGACTGAGATGAATGCAGTCAACCGCTCGGCGACTTGTGGCCCGTGTCGTCTGGTCGCCGCAGCGGGGTCAGCGAGCCGCAGCTTGAAGCGAGCCGTTCCCGGCACGCGAACGTCCGATGGCTTCGCCTGAAGCAAGGCCAGGAACGCATCCAGCGCATCGTACGAGCCCAGCTTGTGGAGCGCGTCGACGTCGAGGAAGACCTTCACGCGACCGACGCAGCGACCGCCGTGTCGTCTGCGGCTCCGATCATGCGAGCGGTGAACTCAGCCGCGTCTTCGCCGAGTCGCGACCAGTCGAGCTTCTCTCGCGCGAGCCGTCGAATCACCGCGTCACCGTCTGCCGTCCGAGACATCAGCTTGAGCGCCGCGTTGGCGACCGCGAAGAAGCTGCTCCCCATCGAGTAGGCGTAGTTCAGCACGATGAAGCCGGGGTCAGTCTGAAGGCGAACGCCCAGATCCTGTGCCTCGCTCGCGAGCTGACTGGCGTTGGGCCAGGTCGAGGTCGCCCTGAAGGCAACGTCGGACTTTCCCGAGAGCAAGGTGATGGCCCAGGCGTTGGCCTCACGCTCTTCGGCGTCGACGTCATCGCGATCGATGTCCGCGTCGACCAGCGCCGTGTCACGATCGAGGTGACCACAGGCGATGTGCCCGAGTTCGTGCGCGATCAAGAAAAGCAGCCACGGCGCGCCGGTTCGCCCGTTCGTCACCACGATCACCCGTCGGCCTCCGACGTCGACCGCGAGCGCGTCAGGCTTTCGCGTGCCGGGAGGAAAGTTCGTCGCCCGCAAGACAGGAATGCCGATCGACCAGCAATACGTGAGGAGCGCTTCGAGATCGATCCAGCTTCGGGTCTCGAGCAGTTGCTCGCGGAGCTCGAGGGCTGCTGGTGGATTCTGGCCCACGCCCACCGCCGCAGCAGCAACGGTTCGTGCGAGCTGGGTCGAGAGGGTTCGCGCGATCTCGAGGTCCCCGATCTCTGCGTCGCTGCGTCGCTTGAAGCGCACGCTCGCCGGCGCTGCCTCGGCCGGAACTGCAGCCGCGTCGAGCGACGTGATCGAGAGGCCAGAGTTGCGAGCAACGTGGAGCAGCGCCTCCGAGAAGCCTGCATCGGTCAGCGCCGCCTCGTCGTCCCACCACGACGGGAGCAGGTTCTGCCGAACCCAGGCCCGTGGGAGTCCGAACGTCGCCAGCTTTGCGTACAGCGCCTTCATCGGATTCGGGGTGGGCATCGCGACCTCCTGCTGAGGGCTTAGCGCGTGGCGGTAGATGGAGGAACTGCCGACGCAGTCACCTGGCGATGTCGGACAGTGACGTACCGTGCCGCGCCAACCTGTTGATACCGGCCGTCCTCCCCGGCTGCGCACGGTGACCCTGGTGTCGATCCCACCGCACGCAGGGGGAGCAGACCCCCATTGCGGTGGAGGGTTTACCGCACTCTTTCGGTGAGGACGCCTTCCGGGTGTTGCTCCCACCGTGCGCCGCCAGTGCGGACGGTGGAGCGTTGGTGACGTTGGTCGAACGCCACCGGTGCGTGAGCCGCAGCGACATGCAGATCGGCTCGCGCTGCCGAAGCGTGCGGTGGAAGCAGCTCTGTCAGGCGGGCTTCGCGGGTGCGGGCGCCTGCTCCGATCGGTCTGAAGACCGTTGGACACGGAAGAACAGGTCGGGCCAGTCGCGAGGCAGGTTGCGTTCACGGGCGCGCTGACCGAGTGCTGAGTGCAACCCGTCTCGTTCACGGGTGAGCGCATCTCCGAGGGCTTCGCGCTGCTGCCAGATCTGGCCGCGAGCCGAGCCCACCACAGCCGTCTTCACCTGGGCGTCAGCCGCCGCGTCGGACCACTTCGTCAGCGCGGTCCGGTGGGCGTCGAGCGCCGTGTCGGTCAAGCCCAGCCACCCCTTCACCATCTTCACCTGACGATCGAGCCCCTGCTTCACGAACGACGACACCGTCTCGGAGAAGAACGTCTTCCAGCGCGCCGATGCCCGGTCCTTCTGAACAGCGGCGTAGAGCGAGTCGCCAAAGGCAACACAGGCGGCGTCGAGACGACCGTTGGCGACGATGCGGAGCGCGTCGGCGTTGGCGGCCTGTTGCCGCATCGTGAGCGCGTTGGCTCGCGCGGTGGTGATTTGGGGCAGCCACGTCGTCGTCATCGGCAGCAGATCGGCCGCGTCGGGATCGGCCTGAATGGCTGCAATGGTGAACATCGCTTCGTCTTCGTGCTCGTCGAAGGTGGTGTTTGCGTCGAGTGCTCGTGCCACGTGGTGATTCCCCCAAATCAAGTGCTCCGGCGAGATGCCGAAGGCGCGCGGACGATACCGATCGAGAAATTGGGACTTCAAGCCCCGGCGCGCAGGGTTGCTATGGTTGGCCCATGAGCGCGCTGAAGCTGAATCCACTGGAGATTCACGGGCCCTGGGCAGAGGGGTTCACGCTCGATGAGCACATCTCGAGCAGCGAGTTCCTCGGCTACGACGCCAACGGCCGAGCGATGTTCGAGACGACGCGTACGGAGATCGGCGAAGCGGTCTACCAGCTCAAGTACGCATCACGCGACGAGGCTCAGGCGAGGGCGCTCGCGGAGACCGTTGCTGGGTTCATCACCGAGCGGTGGCGCGCGTTGATCGATGTCGTGGTGCCAGTGCCCTCGTCACGCCAGCGCGCGGTTCAACCCGTCCCACTCGTCGCGAAGCTCGTCGCCGAACGACTCGGAGTGAGGTTCGTGCCCGACGCTGTGACAAGGACGAAGCAGACGCCGCAACTCAAGGACCTGCCGGTCGACCAACGCGCTGCGGTCCTGGAAGACGCCCACAGCCTCGATACGTCGAAGGTCGCGGGCCAGCGGATTCTGTTGCTGGACGACCTCTACCAATCGGGAGCGACGATGAGCACAGTGGCCGCTATTTTGATGAAGGCTGGTGCCCGGAGCGTTTACGCGGTCGCACTGACCCGAACGAAGAAGAGGTCACAATGACGCGCGTCGTCCTCGGCGGTTCCCGCCACATCACGAAGCTCAGCGACGAAGTTCGGGCTCGCCTCGATCGAATCATCGAGAAGCAGCTCGCGGTGGTGGTGGGGGACGCAAATGGGGCCGACAAGGCGCTCCAGGAGCACTTCGCGGCGAAAGGCTACCGAGGGGTCGAGGTGTTCTGCTCCGGCAGCGAGCCTCGCAACAACGTCGGTCAGTGGCCCTGCCGCGTCATCACCACCGACGCTGAACTGGGTACGTTCTCGTTCTACGCCGCGAAGGACCGCGCCATGGCCGAGCAGGCCACGGTTGGTTTCATGCTCTGGGATGGGAAGAGCGCCGGGACGATGGTGAATGTCTGGAGACTGCTCCAGCAGCGCAAGACGTCGTTGGTCTTCGTGCAGAAGGAGAAGGCGTTCGTCGAGGTGCGCGGACCATCAGAGTGGAAGCAGCTCCTCGCGCGCGCCTCACCAGTGGCCGTCGCCGATATTCAGAAGAAGGTCAGGCTCGAGCGGACGAGTGAGACGACCGAGCTGCCGTTCGCTGCGGAGCTCGCAGCAATGCAGTGAAGCCGTTCAAGGGGGGATTCGATGAAGCGTGTCGTTCTGCTGGCCGTGGTGCTGAACCTCGTTGCGTGCACGAGTGGGCCGCAGGGGCCGAAAGGCGATCCAGGTCCGCAGGGGCCCGCGGGTCCGCCAGGTGATGCTGGAGTTCAGGGCCCGGTGGGACCGCCCGGACCAGCGGGTGATGCGGGGCCGATGGGAGCGATGGGCGCTCCGGGTCAGGTGGTCGTGCTCGCGTCGGCCGACGGTGGAGCGCTGGTCGTTGATGGTGGCGTGGTGATCGTCGCGGGTCCGCCGGGGCCGGTCGGACCTGCGGGACAGGTCGTGGTCGTGAGCACGGTCGACGGAGGAACGATCGTGGTCGACGGCGGCGTAGCCATTGTCGCGGGACCGGTTGGACCACAGGGCGTTCAAGGCTCGGCAGGTCAGTCGGTCGTGGGAAGCAGTGAGCCGGCCGGAACGAACTGTGCGGCCGGCGGCGTGCGCCTCGTCTCGGCCTCGGGCACTGCGTACGCCTGCAACGGAGCGCAGGGATCTCCGGGTCAGTCCGTCGGCTTCGCAGTCGAGAATCCAGGAACGACGTGTCCGGCAGGTGGCGTTCGCCTTATCGGCGTCGGTCGTCTGCAACGGAACGCAGGGTCAGCAGGGAATTCAGGGACAACCCGGACAAGCGCTGTTCGTGTTCGCCGCAGACGGTGGCTCAGCCTCCATCGACGGAGGAGTCGTTGTCATTGCAGGCCCGCAGGGCGTTCAAGGCATCGCGGGACCGCCAGGTTTGTCGCCGAGGCTCGTGTTCGTCGACGACACCTCGTCAACGTTTGCGGATGGAGGCAGGCGCCCGCTTGTCAGCCTCGTCTACTCGATATCTCCTTGGTCGACAGTGCCAGCTCCGGTTGTCCAGTCGTTCGCCTTCTCAGTCGGGTCCTCGAGCACCACTCTGGTCCGAATGGAGGGCCGATCCCTCTCATCGAGTTGTCAGAACGACAACTTGGCTCCTCAGTGGAATGGAGACTTGGAACTGCACATCGCCCTCGCAGACGGGGGAAGTTCGATTCCAGCTGGGGGAATCCTTCGCTGCGACCGGCGTGCGGTGAGCGGTCCAGGCGGCTTCTGTGACGACGGCTTCGCCTTCACCGCAACGGTGCCTGCGGGCGCCCTTGCAGTTGGTGAGTATCGAGGGTCGTTTGTTCTCGGGAGAGCCTGCACAACGACAATGTGGCCGGGCAACGCGGCCTATTTCGTAGGCGAGGCCGTCACACTCGTAACCCAGTTTCCATAGGTCGCGCCCGAGACCGGAAATCACCGTCCGCGCTTGTTGAGCGCTCGCATTGATCAAGTGCACGTCGGCCGCAGGGAGGCGACCATGGGAATCGAATCGACATGTGACGCCCTCCTGCTCGTCATTTTCTGCGTGGCGTTGTTCGGTCCGTACTCGCTTCGTCGTTGGAGGGCCCATCGCGAAACTCAGGCGAGTGCGTCGCTCGCAAGCGGTGAATCCCTGCCGGCTCGCGTCCTCACGCTTCGCCGCGCGGAACACGGCCTGATTGTATCCGTCGCGCCCGAGCGGTCAGTCTCTGACGACGACGCCCTCGAACTGGTGCTCGAACCGATGCGCGCCGACCACCTGCCGGAGGTACTGCCTCGTCTGATTGCCGGCCGGCGGGTGCGACTTCGCCACGATCCGGGGAACCTCACACGGGTGGTCATCGAACTCTCACCTTGGAACGAGCAGATGATCTGTTTTGCGACGCTTGTGCGAGGCGGGGAGCGGTAGCCTGCTCGAGGCCCGAGTCCACGGCTTGAACGGGCTGGGTTTGTCCAGATCGTCGGCGAGAAAGAACAAGGCCCCGAAACCGCGACGATTGCTCGTGCGACTTCGGGGCCTTTCGTTGAGCGGCGGAAGGGATTCGAACCCTCGACCCCGAGCTTGGGAAGCTCGTGCTCTACCAACTGAGCTACCACCGCGAACGACGCGCCGATCCGTACCGGAACTCGCCGACCGACGCAACGACTCCGTCCACCTGACTCCCGGTTGACCAACATCAGCGCCCTTCCCCTCTGACTGGGCGAAGTCCCGCTCTGGAGGAAACACCCGATGCCAAAGCGTTCCTGGGCCGAACCGTTCAAGATCAAGATGGTCGAACCGCTCCGCATGACGACGCGACCGGAGCGCGAGAAAGCCCTCGTCGAAGCGGGCTTCAACACCTTCCTGCTGCGCTCCGATGACGTCTACATCGATCTGCTGACCGACTCCGGCACGAGCGCGATGAGCGACTCGCAGTGGGCCGGCATGATGCTCGGCGACGAGGCGTACGCGGGCAGCCGCAACTTCTTCAACCTCGAGGCCGCGGTGCAGAAGTACTACGGCTACAAGCACCTCGTGCCGACCCACCAGGGCCGCGGCGCCGAGCACCTGCTCTCGACGATTCTCATCAAGCCGGGCGATGTCGTGCCCGGGAACATGTACTTCACCACCACCCGCGCCCATCAGGAGCGCGCCGGCGGAACCTTCGTCGACATCATCATCGACGAAGCGCACGACCCGAGCTCACTGCACCCGTTCAAGGGCAACGTCGATCTCGGCAAGCTCGAGGCCGTCATCGCGAAGGCCGGCGCCAAGAAGATCCCCTACGTCTCCATCGCCGCCACCGTGAACATGGCCGGCGGCCAGCCGATCTCGATGGCCAACCTGCGCGCGGTGCGCGAGATCACCAAACGCCACGGCATTCGCCTCTTCCTCGACGCCACGCGCGCCATGGAGAACGCCTGGTTCATCAAGCAGCGCGAACCCGGCTACGCCGACAAGACGCTCGCCGAGATTCTGCTCGAGACCTGCAGCTACTCCGACGGCTGCACCATGAGCGGCAAGAAGGACCTGCTCGTCAACATCGGCGGCTTCCTCGCGCTCAACGACTGGGACATCTTCGAAGAGGCACGCAACCTGGTGGTGCTCTTCGAAGGCCTGCACACGTACGGCGGGCTCGCCGGCCGCGATCTCGAAGCGATGGCCCGCGGCATCGTCGAGGCGGTGCAGGAAGATCACATGCGCGCCCGCATCGGCCAGGTCGAGTACGTCGGCGATCACCTCAAGGCGCTCGGCATTCCGATCGTGCTCCCCATCGGAGGGCACGCGGTGTTCCTCGACGCGAAGCAGTTCTTCCCGCAGCTCGATCAGCTCCAGTTCCCCGCGCAGACGCTCGCGGCCGAGCTGTACCTCGACTCCGGCATCCGCTCGATGGAGCGCGGCATCGTCTCGGCCGGCCGCGACAAGAACGGCGAACACCACCGACCCAAGCTCGAGCTCGTGCGCCTCACCTTCCCCCGGCGCGTCTACACGCAGGCTCACTGCGACGTGACGATCGAGTCGGTGCAGGCCGTGTGGGAGAACCGCAAGAACGTTCGCGGCCTCGAGATGGTCTACGAGCCGAAGCACCTGCGGTTCTTCCAGGCGCGCTTCAAGCGACTCTGACTCAGGGAGCGTTCATCGCACCCGGCGTCGACGTCGCCGGCTGGAAGGCGCCCGTGCCGTTCGGAATGCGCGCGTACGACTGGCCGGCTGGACCCGCGTCGGGGCCGTAGAACTGCGAGACGGCGATGGCACCGGTCTGATCGAGCACGAAGATCGTCTCGCCGTTCGCCTGCGAGATGCCGAAGCGCGCCTCGAAGCACGGCGTCGGTCCACCCAGGCAATCGGTCGAGACGCCAGCGTCACGACGATCGGCGACGACGAGCAGATAGCCGCCGGCCGGCAGAATCGTGCCCGCAGGGAAGATGACGCCTTCACGCGGCTTCGGGCCGCCGTCGGTCGTCTCGGTGTCGGTGACGGAGTAGCCCGACACGTCCTTCGCGGCGGTGCCCGGGTTGAAGAGCTCGACGTAGTCGTTGCCGACGTTGTTGCCCGCGCCCCAGATCTCGTTGATCACGACGCTGCCGACGCCGGCCGAGCCGCCCGCCGTCGCGGAGCCACCAGCAGAAGCCGAGCCACCGGCCATCGCGGTTCCACCAGCAGTCGCGGCTCCACCGGCAGTCGCGGTTCCACCGGCAATCGCGGCCCCGCCCGCTGAAGCCGAGCCGCCCGCAGAGGCGCTGCCACCAGCCGAGGCAGATCCACCACCCGTCGCGACCCCGCCACCCGTGCTCGAGCCCACGCAGACACCGAGGTTGCAGGTCTGCGTCGTCTGACAGGCCGCGCACGCCTTGCCGCCACTGCCGCACGCCGCGCTCGTCGTTCCAGGCACGCACTGGTTGTCGCTGGAGCAGCAGCCCGTCGCACACGTCGCCGCCGAACACATCGTCGCCGGAGTTCCACACGAGACGAAGCCCGCGCCCAACCCCACCACCAGACCCACCACTGCCGCTCGCATCGTCATGTCGTGCTCCTCGTCGTCATTGGTACAGCCCCGGCCATCGAACCCGAACCACGGCGCGAACATCGGTCGAATCGACCCCTGGCAAAGCCGTTCGGGCGAGTCCTGACAAGGCCGTTCGATGCACGGCCACGAAGAACTCCACCGGCTCGGCCTTGATGCCGATCGCGCCAATCAACTCCAGCACCTGATCGTCTTGCGTCGTGTCGCGCTGAAAGAGCTGCACGCGTGCCGCGAGGAGCAGTCGAGAGAACAGCTCTCCACGTGCGAAGCCCTGCACCAGCAGTGCGCGCCGCGAGCCATCATCCATCCACCCCTGCACGGTGAACGCGGTCGCGCCGAGCCCGAGCTTCGAGCCAGCCCACAACACGCCGCCGCCGTAGCGGTTCGCGAGCGTCGACGATGGGCCCGTCGTGCCGATCATCGCCGCGCCGAGCAGCGTGAGCGGTTCGAGCGCACCACCTGGAACAGGGTGCACCGCGGCCGTCACTTCGACGTTCTTGCCCGCGTTCAGCTCGCGCGAGGTGTAGCCCTCTCCATTCGTCACGCTCGCCGCGACCCACCCGTAGCCCGCGGGCAGATGCCCTTTGAGCGTCGCGCCGAGATCGGCAGGCGGCTTGATGCGATAGGTCTCGAGCCCGTCGGCCGACAGTTCGCGAAAGAGAAACGCGCGCTCGACCTCGGGCACGGTGAGCGTCTGAACGAGCCCGAGCTGGGCCTCGAGGAACTTCCACCGATAGCCGCCCCAGGCCTCGCGGAGTCGAATGACGATGCTGTCTCCCGCCACCCCGATCAGCGCCCCGCCCTGCGTCGCGTAGACGCCTTCGAGCAGCACACGGCCCGCAGCGCCGTTCCACCCTGCCTCGACGCCAGCCTGCACTCGCGGCACCGCGAAGGTGGTGAACGGTGTCGCGTCGCGTGGAACGCGCCCCTGAAACTCTCCAAACACGTCGACGATCGGGCTCCACACGAAGGCGCCCGCGTCGGCCGATTCGACGACGCCAGCATCGACCTGCGCGAGGGCCACCGAGACGACGACGAGCAGACTCATGGAGCGACTCCGAACAGGCTCGCGGCGACCGACGGCGCCTGCTCACGAACGTCGTGCTGAATGCCGAGCGTCGGGCCAAGCCGCGCGAGCGCCGCGGCAAAGTGCTGCTGATCGGCCAGCACCTGCGTCGCGTAGTCCTCGGCGAAGGCGGCCTGCTCGTCGGCGAAGACCTCGGGGCCGCGATCGATCTGCTCGACGATCTGCCTCACGATCTCGGGCTCGCTCCCGGCGTGAACTCGCGCGAGCAGGCCACCGCAGAGTTCACCGAGCGCCGTGAACGCCGCCTCCGTTCCCCGATCGCCCGCCATGCGACTGACTCGAATACCCTTGAAGGCCTCTGACTCGGTGCGAACGAGCACCGGCAGGCCCAACCAGCTGGTGGCGAAGAAGCGCGGGTCGGCGTCGGGGCGAGCCCACGCCCGGCGTGCAGCGCCTTCGACGCGGCTGGGCGTGTCGGTCGACGGCAGCGCAGGCCGGTACCAGCCCGCGACGGCAGACTCCGAGAGCTCCTTCACTTCGAGGATCACGTCATCGCCCGGCGCGTCGGTCGGCCCCTCGAGCAGCAGCAGCAAACGAACCCGTGGCCAGCTCGCGACGCCGGAGCCGAACTCGCGCACCGCATGGAGCAGCTTCCCGTCACGTTCTCCAAGTCGGCGCAGCACCGAGGGCAGCTCGGCCTGAACCGACGGTGGAAGCTCAGCCAGCACCTGCGTTGGCTCGTCGGCATCGAGGACGCCTCGCTTGAAGCGGCGCTTCCCTTCCACCACCTCGGTGAGACCGCCGAGCTCTGCGCGCGCGGCGAGATCGCGCCGGGAGCGCTTGAAGAGGTCGGCGCCGATCGTGTCCTTCGGTTCGTTGACCGTCACTCGAACAGGCGGCTGCCCGGCCGCGCGCGCGTGAAGCACCGCCGAGTAGCGATTCACCGCGGCGATCACCACGGCCCGCGAATCGAACTGCACGTTCGCCTGCCGCATCGCGACCACCAGCCCGGCCACGAGGCGGCGCAGATCGAACAGGGAGGGCACCCGATCGGCGCTGTCGAAGTCGTTGGGCTCGATGGCGGCCGTGCCATCAGAGGCGATCAACACGCCGAAGTTCTCTGGGTGCGGATCAGCGAGGCCCCACACTGGAGGAACTGCACCAAGAAAGCCCGAGCGGCTCGTGCGCCCGAGTTCCCAGTCGTGGCGGAAGACAGCCAGGTTGCCGCGGTAGAAGTCGAACGGCGTCGCCGCCATGCGCTGATACCGGCCCGCGACGAGCGAGGGCCGCGAACGGAGCAGAACCTCGTCGGCCCGCGCGATCACCGTCGCGAGCTCTGCCTCGCGGGAATCGATCGGCGGACCGCCACACGCGGAGACCAACGTCGCGATCAGCACCAGTCGAAGCACGAGCGCGCGGCGTAGTGAGCCCCCGTGACCCGCTCAAGCCGCCCCTGTCGACGTCATCATCTCTTTGCCGTCCAGAGACACGTTCGTCACAGACGGGGCAGTGTTGGTATGTCGAAGCCGTGGTCAGCCTCGTCTTCAGCTACCGCTTCCCCGGAAAGTACGCGCTGACGGCCCTCGCCGGAGCGCTCGAAGCCCACCCGGAGTTCGCCTCGATTCCGCTGCTGCTGCCGAGGAACACGGCCGAGCTGATCGAGACCATCCGCTCCGAGCAGGCCCGGGGCGCGAAGGTGATCGTCGCCTGGTCGTTCTATTCGCCGAGCTTTCCCGAGTGCGCTGACGAGCTGAGGCAGGTGCGGGAGGCGTGCGCGCCGTTTCTGGCGATCGCGGGTGGCGTGCACGCGACGGCCGAGCCGCTCGAGTCGCTGCGTGGCGGGTTCGAGCTGATCTGCATCGGTGAAGGCGAGCGGCCGTTCATCGAGTTGGTGCGGCGCGTTCGAGATGGGCATGACGTGAACGGCACGCCCGGCTTCGCGCGCCTCGTCGACGGCGCGATCGTTCGCAACCCCAGGCCCGAGCGCATCGACCTGAACGACTTCCCTCCCTTCGCGCCGTCGCGGGAGATCTTCGGTTCGGTCGAGCTCACCCGCGGCTGCATCTACGCGTGCCGGTTCTGCCAGACGCCGTTCTTCAGCAAGGCCACCTTCCGCCATCGCAGCGTCGAGAATGTGGCGCAGTGGGCGCGCGTGCTGCGTCAGTCGGGCAGGCGAGACCTGCGCTTCATCTCACCGACGGCGCTCTCGTATGGCTCGAGCGACGAGTCCGTGAACCTCGCGGCGGTGGAGGAGCTGCTCGCGCGCTCGACGGAAGCAATGGTTCCCGAAGGGCGGGTGTTCTTCGGCACCTTCCCCTCCGAGGTACGGCCAGAGCACGTGACGCCTGAGTCGATGGCGCTCATCAAACGGTACGCGTTCAACGACTCGATCATCATCGGTGGGCAATCGGGCTCAGACCGGGTGCTGACGATGAGCAAACGCGGGCACGACGTGGGAGCGATCGTTCGCGCGGTCGAGATCGCGGTCGCAGCCGGCCTTCGCCCCGACGTCGACTTCATTCTGGGCCTGCCGGGCGAGGGCCCCGACGAGGTGCGCGCCACCGTCACGCTCATGGAGCAGCTCGCCCACAAAGGAGCCCGCGTGAACTCACACTCGTTCATGCCGCTGCCGGGCACCCCCTTTCGCGACGCACCACCAGCGACCATCGATCTCGAGACCCAGGCGGCGCTCGATCGCCTCGCATCGAAGCAGCGCCTCTACGGTCACTGGAAGGCACAGCTCGAGATGGCAGCCGACATCGCGCGCCGCCGAGACAACGCGTAGGCTTCGGGAATGCCCGACGCGCTGAAGATCTTCATCTGGTCGTTGATCGCCGCGCTCGTGAGCGCGACCCTGACGCTCAAGCTCGGCAACTGGATCGTCGAGCGCTTCTTCCCCAGAGAGCCGATGGCCTTCGCCCTGCTCTTCGTCTCGGTCGCGCTGATCAGCGTCGCCAGCGCGGTGACCTCGGGAGTGCTGATGGGCCGCAACAAACGACCCTAGCGCCTCTCCAGTTCGACCCCGCCTTCGCGAGCCAACGTCGCCGCGAAGGATCCGCAGTCTTGGAGGTCCGCCGCTCCTCAGGTTCGCTCTGGGCTTCGTCTCACGGGCTCACGTGGTGAGGATGATGCGCGGGCCCGACAGCGCCTGCCGCACCAACGACAACGCCGGGTCGCTGGCCGCTTCGGCCTCGGTGAGCCGCCGCACGCAGACGTCTTTCCCGCTGTCGACCACGCGCTTCAGATCGGTCAGCAGCACCATCGCCGCGTCGAGCATCTGCTTCGCTTCGGCCTGGCCCTGGAGCGGAACCTCTCCGGTCTGCCGCTTCACGTCGGCCGCGAACTTCTCGAGCGTCGCGCGGGTCTTCTTCTCGTCGAACTTCGACAGCGGCTCGCGAATCGCGTCGAGGCCAACCTTCACCAGGCGCAGGTTCTGAACGGCGCCGAAGCCCTCGTGCGGCAGGCCGAGCGACGAGCCGGGGAACGCGTTGAGCAGGCCGTCTTCTTCGGGCGACTTGTACTGGTACGGCACCACGTCGAGGAACAGCAGCATCGGGTCGATGCCCTGCTTCGCTGCCTGCAGCTCTTCGCCTTCGAGCTCGGGGAACTTCTCGGGCGTGCCGACGAACAGGAACGGCATGACGACGTCCATCCAGAACTCTTCGGGGGCCGAGCCGGTCGAGGTGGCGGTGCCGAACAGCAGGCCGACGACTTCGCACACGCGCGGCGCACGGGTGACCTGCGAGATGAGCGGCTTGCCAGGCTCCATGCGTTGGAGCGCCGTGACGAGCTGCGACTCCATCTGCTTCTTGAGCTCGGGCGGGATCTTCTGCGCGCGGCTGATGCCGTCACGCACGTCGATGGCGAGCCGCTCGGGAGGCGTCGTCCACGCCTGGGCCGACTTCACGGGGTCGAGCGCCACCACCTGCACGAAGCCCGGGTCGAACAGCCGCATGTAGTCTTCCGGGCCGATGCGCTGACCGCCACCGCCACCCGCGCCGAACTTCACCTGCGCAAGTGAGCTGCGAATGTCTTTCTGAACGTCGTCGAGCCGCGCGAGGCGGGCCGAGCCCAGCGCATCCATCACGGCGCCGAACGGCGACAACATGATCAGCGCCTCGGGGAAGCCGAGCGACGCACCTTCGGCGGCTTCACGCGAGGGGAACCAGAAGGCCTGGTGATCGGCGTTCAAGCGGCGCGCGAAGGCGGTGGCGAGGCCGAGGGCGACGACCTGATGCTCCATCTGCTGCGGGTTGAAGGGGCCTCCGAGGAGCTTGATCACGCCCTTCTCGATCACGTCCCACGGCTCTTTCGTGAGATCGACCTTTCGGCCTTCGAGTTGATCGATCGCGGCAGAGACCTGGGCGAACGCGGAGTCGAGTTGCGGCGGCGTCGGCATCGTCATGGTGCGCGCGCTCGTAGCACCGACCCTTCTGATGCGCGATGGTTCGCGCGATGCGGCGTCTCCTCGTTCTGCTGGCTCCACTCGCGCTCGGCTGCGCGACCGCGACACCCCGGTTCAGTCAGGAATTGGCGACCGCGTTCGCGCAAGACGACATGCGCCGGCTCGAGACCGACGACCTCGAGGTCTACTACCCGGCCGCGCACAAAGAGGCCGCCGAGCGCGTGGCCCG
>JAEUJR010000086.1 GCA_016793585.1 Archangium sp. | reverse complement strand
TCATGTCGGGCTGCGCGAGATTGTTCGCTACGCGGATCGGCTCCCGAAGCTCAAGGTCCTCGGTTTCTCAGGTTCGACGATGATGTCGTTCCCCTTCGAGGAGTACGAACCACTGTTTGGCTCGCCGCTCGCGGCTCAGCTTGAGCATCTCTCACTCCATTGCGAATCCGGAGACGCCGACCGAGTTCGCGACGCCGCTCGAGCTGCCGGCATCAAGCAGGTCGACGTCACCGAGTCCTGACCCGGAATCCAGCGACGGAGTCTGCCTGTTCGGCGCGGTCCACTTCCTGGTGGCGGGCTCTGGGCATTCCGCAGGCGGGCGCAGTGATGCGGCGCGTGCTCCGACGGAAGTGACGGTCAGTTCCGCAGATCGCGCTTCGCGTCTTCGAGCAGCTTCTTCACGGCGTCTTTCACCTCGTCGTTCGCGGGTGGCGCACGGTCGAGCTGCGTCAGCTGCTTCGTGACCTGCTGGTGTCGCTCGTTTGCGCGCTCGGAGCGCCAGTGCCTCACCCACAGCGGAATCGCGGCCCACGCGCGCGAACCATCGAGCGGTGGAATCGGCAGCAGGTTGAGGCCGATGAGCAACAGGTTCGACCAGACGAACGCGTAGGTGAGCGCGAACGCGAACGGGTCGGTCACCAGGCCCGATCGGAGCAGCGGCCAGGCGACGAGCAACAACAACGCCTGCGCCGCCACACGCGATGGTGGCGATACCGCGCTTCGAGACCTCTCCACGCCACGCGCACTCGCCGCCCATGAACACGAAGTCGATGCTCACCACGCGCGCACGAAAGCGGCGCACGACCCACGCGTGACCCGCTTCATGGAGGAAGACGATGATCACCATCGCCAGCCAGCGCACGGGGTCGAAGCGGTTGAAGATGAACCAGCCGAGCGGCGCGAGCAGATGCACCCGAACGGGAATGCCGTTCCACTTCAGCAGCTGGAGATAGCCGTTCTGCAGCACGCGCGGACTCTACGGCTCAGCGCGGGGTGCGTCGATCGCCGATCACCCGCGCAGGAACACCGCCGACGATCGCCCACGCTGGCACGTCACTCGTCACCACCGCTCCCATGCCGATGACTGCGTGATCGCCGATCGTGACGCCGTCGGTGATGCCAGCGTTCGCTCCCACCCACACGTCGACACCGAGCGTGATGCCCTTCGACGTCACGGGTTGCTCACGTACGAAACGGTCGGGCGCCATCTGATGATCGAACGCGTAGATCGTCGCGCCGCTCGCGATTCGGCAGCCGTCTCCGACGGTGATTCCCACGGCGCCGCCGTCGAGGTTCGCGCGCGCGTTGATGCTCACGTCGGCGCCAATCGTGAGCGGGCCGTGCAGGAACGCGTGCGCACCCACGGTCGATCTCGGCCCGATGCGAATCGGCCGCCCAAGCTGCGCGAAGATGCCCGCCTCGGGCGCGATGAAGCAGTCTTCGGCGAGGGTGACCGTCTCCTCCCGCATCAGCTTCGCCTGCACCTCCAGCTGCCACGGCCTGGCCCAGACGAGGTGCTTCTGTTTGAGCGACGCGTAGAGCCACGGCATCCACGACAGGCGCTTCTTGTGCTGCTCGCGGAACTCCGGCGGAGACTCGAGCTCGTTCATGGCACGAGGCGCGAGAACGACTGGTAGTGATCGT
>JAEUJR010000077.1 GCA_016793585.1 Archangium sp. | reverse complement strand
TACATCCTCGACCTCGCCAAAGCCCCTCACCTGCTGATGGCCGGTACGACGGGCTCGGGCAAGTCGGTGTCGGTGAACGCGATGATCATGTCGATTCTGCTCAAGTCGACGCCCGAAGAAGTGCGCTTCATCATGGTCGACCCGAAGATGCTCGAGCTCTCGATCTACGAGGGCATTCCGCATCTGCTGCTGCCGGTCGTCACCGACCCCCGCAAGGCCGCCGTCGCGCTGCAGTGGGCCGTCGACGAGATGACTCGCCGCTACAAGCTGTTGTCGGAAGCCGGCGTGCGCAACATCACGGGCTACAACACGCTCGTCGAGACCGAGGCGAAGAAGAAGGCCGCCGCGAAGTCGACCGTCGAAGCGAAGCCCACCGTCATCAAGCCGAAGGCCGAAGCACCGAAGCCGGTCGAGCCTCCGAAGCCCGCCGAGCCGGTCGCCGAAACGAAGCCCGAGACGCCTGCCGAGGCCGCGCCGCTGTTCGCTCCGCCCGAGGCTCCGAAGAAAAAGAAGCGCAAGCTGCTCATCGTCGATGTCGGTGACGGCCAGGAGACGCCGTCGCAGGAGAGCGTCGTACCCGTCGAGGCTGCTGCGCCCACCGTGCCCGTGCTGGACGTCGGCGTCGCCGCGCCCGCGGAGCCGCCCGAGGAGATTCGCGAGGCCGTCTCGGCAGACCTCGACAAGGCCGTCGAGGCCGCGAAGACCGAAGCCGAGATTCGTGTCGAGGAGCCGGCGGTCGACGACGCGCCCTCGGAGCAGGAGGCCGCCGCGCTCGCCGAAGCTGCGTCGACCGAGTCCGCCGAGCCGCCCGCTCCCGAAGAGCGCCAGAAGCTGCCGTACATCGTCGTCATCATCGACGAGCTCGCCGACCTCATGATGGTCGCCTCGAAAGAGGTCGAGACGTCGATCGCCCGCCTCGCGCAGATGGCCCGCGCCGCCGGCATTCACCTGATGGTCGCCACCCAGCGCCCGTCGACCGACGTCGTCACCGGCATCATCAAGGCGAACTTCCCGACGCGCATCAGCTTCATGCTCCGCAGCAAGCCCGACTCGATGACGATCATCGGTACGGTCGGCGCCGAAGCGCTGCTCGGCATGGGCGACATGCTCATCATGCCGCCGACGAGCGCTCACCTGCAGCGTGTGCACGGCTGCTTCGTGTCGGAGACGGAGATCAAGAAGGTCGTCGACCACCTCAAGGCCCAGGGCAAGCCCGTCTACGACGAGTCGATCCTCAAGGCGCGCGAGGAGGAGAGCGAAGGTGGTGAAGAGGCCGAAGACGAGCTCTCCGACGAGCTGTACGACCAGGCCATCGCGATCGTCAGCGAGATGAAGAACGTCTCGATCTCGATGCTCCAGCGCAAGATGCGCATCGGGTACAACCGTGCGGCGCGCATGATCGAACGCATGGAGCGTGACGGCGTCGTGGGCGCGGCCGATGGCGCCAAGCCCCGCGAAGTCCTCGTGCGCGGCATTGGTCAGATGCCCGGTGCAGGCGCGATGTGATGCATGGAGCGCCGGTTCGCGCTGCCCTGTGTACCCACGCACGCGCTCGTGCTGCAGGAGCACGAGCTCGTCGTCGTTGGTGACAGCGAACGAATCGCCGTCGTGGGCTTCGATGGCGTCTTGAAGGCCCTGAAGTCCGTTCGCGTCAGGCAGCTCGTCGTGCTCCAAGACCCGGTACGGCTCGTCACGCTCCGGCAGCTACCGGCCGATGCCGAACACCAACCGCGCGCGCTCGAGGGCCTGACCCTGCCCCGCGTCGCCATCGAGTGTCGCAACCTCGACGACCTCGAGGTGACCGCCTCGGTCGAAACCATGGTCGAGGTGTGTTGCACGAGCGGGCCGGCGCTCTTCGTGGGCGCAGCAGGTCGGCTCACGCGCTTCGAGTTCAGCGAGTCGCAGGTTCGTGAGACCTGGAACATGTCGCTGTGGAAGGAGCCCACCCTTCCCATCGACCGACTGCTCGCGTTGGACGCCGAGCTCGCCGAGGCCGAAGAGGCGCTGATGGAGACCGTCGGGGAGGACGACAGCTTCCCCGAGGCGCCTCGGGGGCCTGCTGGTGCACGGTTTCGCCGGGCGGAGCGTGCGCTCGACCGGGCTCGCGAGTCGTTGCAGGCGGAGCGGGCAGAGCTGCCAACCTTTCGAGCCCTCGCGTGGAGCGAAGACGATGGGCGGCTGATCGCCATCACCGACCGTTCGGTGCTCCGGGTCTCGCTGGCAGATGATGCGGTGGAGACCCTCGGAAAGAGCAGCGCGAGCTCCCTGCTCAGCGCCGGCGGGCTCTTCGCGCTCGACTTCGCAGGAACCGAGCCCGCGTGGATTTCACTGAACGATGGCGCACGCCACAGCCTCCCGCCGCTCGGCACCACGTCCTGGCGCAACCTCTGTCTTCATCCGCTCGAGCGCCGCGTCGCGGTCGTCGAAGGCGCGGGCGTGAGAATCGTCGACCTGCTGACAGGAGATCGCGGCGACACCTACGCGCCCTTCCGCGACGGGCTGGCGCTCGCGGCCTACAGCGCCGACGGGAGCATGCTGTTCCTCGCGTCACGTGGTGGGTCGCCGGCTGGGCTGGTCACCGACACCGTCAAGCGCCTGACCACGCCCATCGTGCAGGTGATGCGCGCCGGCGCGACCCTCGTTCGTCTCGATGCAGCAGGCGTCGCTCGCTGGAGCACGCATGAACTCGAGGGCGTTCGTGAGCTGCTCTGCAATCGGTCTCGGGTGGCGATGCTCCGAAGCGACGAGGTGCTGGTGTTCGACGCGGAGACCTCGCGGTTCCCTGCGGTGAAAGCGCACCTGAACGGCGACTGGCTCGCACTGCTCTCCCAAACCGCCGACGGCGTCTTGCTCGAGCGCGTGAACCTGCGCTCGCTCGCAGTCGAACGCCTCCCCGCCCCTCAGCTGACCGAACGCGCTCTCATCTGCGTCTCGGCTGCGGGCACCGTCGTCGCGCTCGAGCGGCGCGGAGCCGGAGTTCAGTGGAGCACCACGCTCCCGCCCCGAGAGCTCAAGGTCGGCCGGCCCATTCCCGTCAGCGCAGCACCACGTTTCAGCACGGAGCGCCTGCTCGTGCCCCGAACGCTGGATCTCGAGGTCGATGCAACCGCGCTCCCCCGAACGCACACGGAGTCGATCACCCTGTTGGCCGTCAGCCCCGGCGAAGGTCGCGCAGCCTCTGCTTCGTCGGCCGAAGTCGTGGTGTGGGACCTCGAGCACCTCAGGCCCATCGCCAGGTTCGCCCTCCCGGCCCGCCTCTCGTCCCTCGCGATTGCTGACGATGGCCTGGTCGATCTCGTCGACGACCTGCGCGGCCATACGGTGCTCGACCCGACAGGAACAAACGCTGGAGCAGCTCTGTAAGCCGGGTTTTGTGCACCCCGGTTTCCCGAGGCCGGCGAACATTCATCTAGAGGCGCCGTTGCCGACGCCTTCGACAGCAAGCAACCCGAGAGCATCGAACGGGCCGTCCGTGTCCCTCCTTTCGGAGGAACGCTCCCCTATTGGCTCTTGCACCGGGTGGGGTTTGCCGTGCCGCGACTGTC